>DAOVNC010000146.1 GCA_030630445.1 Kiritimatiellales bacterium
ATACGCAATACGCAATACGCAATACGCACTATGAAATGGAACGATCCAGATTTTCTGATGTGGCTACTCGCGTTGCTGCCGCTATTGCTCATCACCGGACTGATGATCCGGCGGAGGGAAACGCTATTGGCGAAAATGGCCGAAAAGGGTCTATGGTCGTCTATGCTTCCGGGGCATTCGCCCAAACGGCGGCGCATGAAGAACCTGTTGCGGGTTTTGGCGCTGGCGCTGGCGGTCGTTGCGCTGGCCCGTCCGCAATGGGGCTTCAAGTGGGAAAAGGTCCGGCAGCGCGGACTGAGCATCATTGTTGCGCTCGATACTTCCAAGAGCATGCTCGCGCAGGATATCAAACCCAACCGGTTGCAGCAGGCCAAGTGGGGCGTGCGCGATTTGGTGAAGGAACTCAAGGGCGACCGCATCGGGCTGGTGGCCTTTGCGGGCGACGCTTTCCTGCAGTGCCCGGCCACCATCGACTATGCCGCGTTCCTGATGATGCTCGACGATGTCTACGCCGGCATCATTCCTCTCGGCGGAACCGATATTTTCCAGGCATTGGAAGAGTCGATCGACAGTTTCGACAAGGAGACGGTGGCAGACAAGGTGATCGTTCTGATCTCCGACGGCGAAGGCCATACAGGTGATCCGCTAACCCTGCTCCCCCGCCTGAAGGAGGAAAAGATCCGTGTCTTTGCCATTGGCGTTGGGACGCTGGAAGGCGACATGATTGAAACTTCGGAAGGCCTCGTCAAGGATAGCTCGGGCAACGTGATCAAAAGCTCGCTGAACGAAAGCATGCTCGAACGCATCGCTCTCGAGACGGGCGGAGACTATGTCCGCTCCGCACCGGGCGACTTTGGGATGGAGCGCGTCTACCAGGAGGGCATCGCCGATCTCCAGCGCGAGGAGCGCGAATCGCGCATGGCCAAAACCTGGACGGAGCGCTTCCAGTGGTTTATGGGCGCGGCACTGCTTCTGCTACTGATCGAAGCCGCTGTGCGTCCGGTTAAGTTTAACCGCAAAAGAACACAAGGAACGCAAAACAAAGCGACCAAGAATTCTTTGAGTTCTCTGCGTTCTTTCGTGGTTCCACTTCTTTTGCTCCTGCCGGCATTGTCCTTTGCGGAGGAGACGCCGCGGTCGGCGATGCGCAAGGGACTGAGGCTCTATAAGACGGGCGACTATACCAACGCCGTTGGATTCCTGGAAAAAACCGCGCTGGAATTTCCGGATATTGGAAACTACAACCTTGGCAACGCGCACTACCGCAATGGTGATTTCGAAGCGGCGGAGCATGCCTACAACGAAGTGCTGCGCACGACCGATTTGACATTGCAGGCAAAGGCCTACTTCAATCTCGGAAACGCCCTGCTGGCGCGCACCACGATGATGACCGGCCCCGAGCAGATCGGCCTCGCCGCTGAGCTGGCCTTCCAGGCGGCGGACATGTACGAAAAAACGATCCTGCTCGATCCGGAAGACCTGGACGCGAAACAAAACTATGAAAAGGCGCAGCGGCTACGGCTTAAACTGGAATACACAAAGGGAAAGTGGCTGTTCGACCACGCGGAATCCCTGTTGCAGCAATACAAAGCGAAAGACGCGAAAAAATACTACCGGCAAGCCCATATCCAGTTTGAACATATTCTTGGGAACGTCGATCCAATGCACGGTGAATCAAAGCAATATTTGCCGAAGATTGCCGAGCGGCTGGAGTTGCTGCGCAACGCGGTCGAGGAAGCGGAGCGAGATCTAAAGATCGCCTTTCAACAAATCGACGACTATCAGTACATGCTGGGCAACCAGCGGTTGACAACCGAGACCGACAACCGGAAGTATGCCTTCGACCTAAAACCGGATTTAAAGAAGTCGTATGAAGAAACCATCCAGAAAAACCAGAAAGTGCTGGAGATTATCAGGGAACTCACCACGCTGAACATCGTCGAATGAAAATCCTCGCATCCATTTTAACCATGGGCCTTGCCGTTGCGGGTGCCCTCGCGGACTCCACCGAGGTCGACGCGCAATATTTCCATCCGGCGGCAAGCCTGTATATCCAAGGCGACACGGCCAGCGCCAGCAACCTCGTGGCACAGGGGCTTTCCATCCATCCCGACGACGGAAAACTGAAGCGGCTCAAGGAGCTGATGGAAAAGCAACAAGAGCAGCCGCAGCAGGATCAAGAAAACAAGGACGACCAGCAACAAAACCAAGAGCAGCAACAGGATGACCCGGAAGAGCAGGGTCAACAGCCGCCGCCAGAACAGGAACAACCGCCGGAGCAGAAACAACCGCCGGAGAAACCCGAGCCGCAAAACGCGGAGCAGATGAGCAAAGACGAGGCGGAGCAATTGCTCGATGCCATGCGGCAGGAGGAGAAGAACAAGCGCCTTCAACTGCACCCCGTCATGGGCGCACCGGTGAAGGTGGATAAGGACTGGTAGGAGCAGAGAAACTTGAAACTTGAAACCGAAAACTTGAAACCGCTTCTCCCATTCATCGCAAGCCTTCTGCTTGCGGCGAGCGCTTTGGGGGCGGATGTGCGCATGAGCGTGGAGCCGCAATTGATCAGCCTGCTCGACCGCGCCGTCCTCAAAATCGAGTTTATCGACACCAAGGGCGATGCGGTCGATATCCCTGAGATCGAGGGCCTGAAGATCGAATATCAGGGACAGAGTTCCGAAACACGCATCGTCAACCTCAAGCGCAGTTCAAAGGTCATTCACAACTATATCATCACCCCGAGCAAGGTCGGCGACTACACGATCGGTCCCGTCACCTGCAAATACAAGGGAGGCGAAAAAGCGGTTTCTGCGCAACTGCGGGTCATCAAGCCAGAGAATGACAAGGAGGTTCAGCAACTTTCCGAAATCCTGTTTTCGCGGATTTCAACCGACCGCGAAGCACCCTTTGTCCATGAGCCTTTTGATCTGGATCTCAAGGTCTACATTCGTGACGGGGTACAGATCGACGGCAACTTTAGCCTACGCGGCGGGATCCCGGAAAGCGGCATGGAAGGAGATCTCGAATGGGAGGTTTCCGGACGGGAACGAACCGAGATCAACGGAGTGATTTTCAATGTCTATACCTTGCACACCACCGCCAAAACCCTGACGGCCGGAACCTTCAACTTCCGGCCGGAAGTACAGGTCAACATGGTCGTCCCCCGCCAAAACCGCCGCCCCTACGGCTTTGACGACCCCTTTTTCGGCGACCTTTTCGGGCGGCAGGAAGTCCGCCCGATCACGCTCGACTGCAATCTGCTGGAAGTCGCGGTGCAACCCATACCGATGGAACGCCGGCCCGATAGCTTTACCGGCGGCGTCGGCGTTTTCGACTTCGCGGTCGAGGTCGGCCCGGCCCAGGTGAAGGCGGGCGAACCGATCACGGTGAAAATGTGGGTGTTCGGTCGCGGCAACATCAGCCAGATCACGCCACCCACGCTTGAAGACAGCCACGATCTCAAACTCTACGAAGTGCGGACACGGCCTACGCAAAACCCAAACGAAGTGCTTTTTGAGCAGGTGGTGATTCCAAAATCGGATACGGTCACGGAGATTCCGGCCCTTTCGTTCTCCTACTTCAACACCAAGACCTCCGACTTCCGGACGTTGGAAAGAGGGCCCTTCCCCGTCACCGTCGAGGCCATGCCGCAGCAGGCCGCGCAACTGATCGCCACGGCCCCGAGCACCATCCAGCAGGAAACCAAGATCCTCGGCCGCGATATTGTCTATCTGAAACCCGCGCCAAGAAACTGGCAGGTCTCCCGGCGTGATGCGTGGTATCGAACCAAAGCCTTCTACGCAATCCTCGCCCTCCCGGCGCTCCTTCTGCTCGCTGTCGCCGGGATCACGGCCAACCGCAACGCGCTGGCCAACGACGTTGCCCGGGCGCGGCGGCAGAAAGCGCCGAGGGCCGCGCGCAAGAATCTCCAGCGCGCCGAACAAGCCCTGCGCAAGCGGAACGAAGCCGCCTTCCATGAAGCCCTGTGGAACACACTCGCGGATTATTTCGGGCACCGCCTCAACCTCGCCCCCGGCGAGGTTGACCTGCAAACCGTACTCGCCCGAATGCCGCAGGAGTCCGAAGCGCTGGAAACCCTCTTCAACACCATCGAGCAACGCCGCTACGGACTAGGTTCCGGAAAAAGCTCCAAAGCGGAAAAGAAAATCCTGCTCCGGCAACTCGCCGCCACCCTCAGGAAATGCGAAAGGATCAAGCTATGACGTTAAGGGTTTGTAGTTCCGCCTTCAGGCGGCTTCGCAGAATCGGCTTTGCATGCAAACCGCCTAAAGGCGGAACTACGAGCCTATTCCTTCTGTCCGCACTTCTGGTTTTTTCCCCTTTAGCAGAGGCGGCGCAAACCAACCCATCGGAAGTTTTCCTCAAGGCCCAAGCCGCCTACGACGACGGTCGCTATGCCGAGGCATCGTTGCTCTACGAAGAATTGCTCAGCAACGGCGTCGCCAATGTGGAGGTGCGGTACAATCTGGCCAACGCCTATTTCAAAAACGCCCAACTGCCGGAAGCCGTCTGGCACTACCGCAAGGCATGGTATGCCGCCCCGCGCGATCCGGACATCCGCGCCAATATGCACTTTGCCCTCAACGCCGCGGGTGCCGCCGAACCCGCACCCGGCTTCCTCGAAAAAACCTTGTCCATCCTATCGCAAAACGAATGGATCATGGCCGCCATCGGTGCCTATATCCTCTTCACGCTTCTACTCATCCTCGGGCTGCTCGTCCGCCCGTTCAAACGGGCGCTCTTCAAGCTCAGCCTTTTCCCGGCCGCGCTCATCCTCGTTGCCGCCGGCGGGTGGTGGCACTGGCAACAGCTCGTCGCCAACCCGGAATGGGTCGTCGTCAAATCCGGCGCCACCGCACTCTACGGCCCCGTCGAGGGAAGCACCGCCCACTACGAGCTGCCGCTTGCGGCCTTGGTCCACCAGCGCAGCGCAGATTCCAAGGGGTGGATCGAAGTCGAGTATGACGGGAAGAACGGATGGCTGAAAGAGGAATACATTCATCGCGTTTCTCCTTGATAAACAAGGGGCATTCATCCATAAATCGTTTTTTATATGAAGACTAAAAAAGGTCCATTCCATCCACAGGCGCTACTCTGGTGGGTAGCCATCATTGCACTGGCGGTGTCCGGTGCGCTCTACTTCTTTCTCAAGGAGCAGGCGCAATACGACGTTGCACTCGACCAGCGCCGCATGCTGTTCCCGCTCATTGGGATCATCATTGCCGGGGTCTGCATCATTGCCGGCACGGCTGGACGCTGGTTCTACCCCAAATAGTCTTTCCCCCAGGAGCTTCCGCGTGAAAGCAGACATTGAATGGGTCGAAAAACTCGGCAACGGCATTAAGCGCAAGATCCGTATCACCTTCCTCGGCAAGGGGAAAATGAAGTGGCAGACCAAACGCTCCGACGAGGAAATGTGGGACTACGACACCCCGCCCTCCGCCGGCGACTGGAACACCCTCGAAGAAAAAATGGAGGCGCTCTACAACCGCCGCCGAGAATCCTTCAAGAACCTCGAACTCGTCCGGCAACTCAAAAAAGAAGCGGGCGCATGAAGTTCCCGATCAAAGACGACTACATCGAACTCTGCAAGCTGCTCAAGGCCGCCAACCTTGTAATGTCCGGCGGCGAAGGCAAGGAGGTTGTCGCGCAGGGGTTGGTCACCGTCGATGGCCAGCCCGAATCCCGCAAGCGCTGCAAGATCCGCCCCGGCCAGGTGGTTGGATTCGACGGCAACACCATCGAAGTCGAAGCGGCTTCAGAGTGATGCAATGGATTCCGTCATACATATCCTGGACTTGATCGGAACCGCGGTCTTTGCCATCACCGGCGCATTGGTCGCCGGAAGAAAACGGATGGATACGTTTGGCGTAGTGATTCTCGGTTGCGTCACCGCGGTCGGCGGCGGCACCTTGCGCGATGTCGTCCTTGGCTGCAGTCCGGTTTTCTGGATTTCAAGCCCCCACTATCTGGCGATCGCAACGATTGCGGCCATTGGAACCTTCGTGGTGGTGCATCGATGGCGGCTTCCCGAAATGCTCCTGGCCTATGCGGATGCGGTGGGCTTGGCCGTATTCACGGTAATTGGCTTCCAGGCCGGCTTCCAGACGACCCATTCCTACGGTATTTCAATCGTCATGGGGATGACGACGGGCGTCGTCGGCGGTATTGTTCGCGACGTGCTTGCAGGCGAAATCCCCTTGATCTTCCACAAGGAAATCTATGCATCGGCCAGCCTTGCGGGGGCAACCCTGCTGGCCTTGTCCACCCGCCTTCAAGGATCGACGAGTCTCGCCATCCTGCTCTCCATCCTGACCACGCTGGGGATCCGGCTGGCGGCCCTGCACTGGAATCTGACCCTGCCGGTCTTCCATCCCAAAGAACGCGGAAAGTCGGCTTAGGGGAGCGGAAATATTTGAAGTACCAATGCCCGCATCGAAAACGTGCCCCCTTCGGGAGGCACGTCCTACACTGTTTACCCTCCATCAACGCCGGTTACTCAGCCCCACGTTGTAGGACGCGGTTCTTTTTGAAAAAAAGGCCGCGTTGTTTCGCGGTACATTGGCTCTTTCCGTCCCCCTTAGTCGCGGCGAATCACGGCAGCGAAGGCACCGTCGGTTCCGGTTTTGGGCGGGAAGGTTTTCTTGGCCTTGGCTTTGTTGAAACCAGGGTGTTCCCGAACCCAACGGGCAATGAGATCCTCGTTTTCTTCGGGTTCGAGGCTACAGGTGCTGTAGACGATCCGACCGTTTTCCTTGAGCAATTCCGTGCAGGCGGAGAGCAGCTCGTATTGGATTTCGACGATTGACTTGATGCGGTTGGTATTGACGCGCCAACGGGCATCGATACGGCGGCGCAGGACGCCGGTATTCAGGCAGGGGACGTCGAGCAGAATGGCGTCGAACTTGCGGTCGCCAAGCGCCTTCTGCGGATCACGGGCATCGCCTTGCACGAGTTCGACCCAGTCGAGGCCGAGGCGGCCCATGTTTTCCTTAAGCACGGCCATGCGGTCGTCGTGCAGATCCATGGCGACGAGCTCGCCTTCGCCCTTCATGCGGGAAGCCACCATGGCGGTCTTGCCACCGGGTACGGCGCAGGCGTCGAGCACGGACTCGCCGGGAAACGGGCGGAGCAGGTCGATCGCGATGGAGGTGGCAGGATCCTGAACCGTGAACCAGCCCTCGGCATAGCCGGGGAGCTGGCGCACGGCTAGGCCGCGCGGCAGGATATAGAATTTCTCGCGGTCGCTGAAGGGATGCGGCTCCAGCTCGATGCCCGCCTCGGCCAGCTTGGCCTCGAACTCGGGAGCGGAAATCACGGCCTGCTCGACCCGCAGGATGGTTTGCGGCGGGTGGTTGTTCCATTCGGCCAGCTTGCGGGCTTCGATTTCGCCAAACTGGCGCCGCCAGCGTTCGAGCAGGAAGTCGGGGTGCGAGAGGCGGATATTGTCGGGTTGGCGCTTTAATTCACGGAAGATATCCTCGCTCTCGCGCTGGGCGCGGCGGAGCACGGCGTTGATCATCTTGGCGTTGCCGGGACCGCCGGGGCGGCCCTTGGCGGCCTCGACGGTTTCGCTGATCGCGGCGTATTCTTCGACGTTGTCCATGAAGAGCAACTGGTAGAGGCCGACGTATAGCACCGCCTTGAAAAAGGGTTCCGGCTCCTTGGGCACCATGCCCTGCTCCAACCACTGGAGAATGTTACGGTTGCGCACAACGCCGTTGACGACTTCCATGACGAAGGCGTTGTCGTGTTCGACCTTCGCCAGCTCCCGATCAGGAAAACGGCGATCGACGAACCACTGGGTGAGAATCTCTGCGGCCACAAGGCGACTGTTTTTTTTCTTCATACGGTTTCATATCCTTTTCTTGGAGACGCTAGGGTTGTTCGGGGAATTCCTGAAGGAGGAGATCGAATTCGAGCATCGTTTCCATGCCGCGCCGCACGGAAAAACGGAGGGTTTCCCCAACGGCGTGGTTGAAGATGATGCGGCAGATATCGAATTGATCCTTCACCCCCACCCCGCCCACTTCGACGACGACATCGCCGGGTTGCATCCCCGCTTCGGCGGCGGGCGTTCCTCGCCAAACCTG
>DAOVNC010000371.1 GCA_030630445.1 Kiritimatiellales bacterium
ATTGGCGTAGGTGTGGTGCGCCATGACCGGCCCGAGGCGGAACCTCTTCAGCAACTTTTCGTAGCGCTGTCGGCCCAGTTTGCCCATATCCTGCTCACGGCACTGGATGGCGCCGAGCCAGAGGAGGAAGATTTCGTCGGGGTTTTCGTCGGAGAGGCGGATGAGTTCGGCCATGTTTTCCTCCACCGCTTCATGCCGATCCAACTTGCCCGCTAACCACGCCGCCCGGGAGAGCGCCTCGTTGCCCTGCGCCTTTCTGGCCATGGCAAACCAGACATTCGCGGCATCCTTGTCCCAGCGGGAGCGTTCAAGCACGGCCTTGGCGAAGAGAATGCGGATGTCGTCGCGGTGGCTTTTGACGGCGGACTTGATCAGGTCTTCGGCCTCTGCCTGCCGCCCGTCGCTGAGCAGCTCGATCGATCGCGCATAGGCCTCGTCCGCCGAGAGCTTACAATCCGGGGCTTGCTCAACCGCCTTGTTCTCCGCCAAAGTGTTTACAAAAGATTCAAAAAAATCGGCCTCGGCCACTCCCGCACAAACCAAAAGAACCGTACAAACCAAACAGTGCTTCAATCGCATTCCCCAACCTCCGAGTTTGGAATTATTCTGCCACAAAATTATTCTGCCTATGTCCGTCTGTTCCGTTTTTCCCGCTAGAAGCGGACGTCGAACATGATGGAGCCGGTGTGCTCCTCATAGTTTTCGTTGAAGCGGCCATCGTAGCCGAGGCCGACTTCGAGGTAGTCGGTGCAGATCCACGAGAAGCCGATACCGGCGTTAACCACGCTGGCACCGGGCGCGATGCGGGCGGTGCCGACGGTAACGGTTCCGTCGGAGAGGGTGGAGCCCATGTCGTCGTTGATGAAGTCGTAGGCCCATTCGGCGTAGCCGACGGTCTGGAAGCGGCCGGCGGTGGTGTCGAACCGGTTGCGCAGTTTGACGCCCAGCGCGGATTCGAGGGAGGCGACGCTTTGCCCGTCGACTTCGACCGGCGGCCCGCCGCCCGGATCGGTTTCGGTGTAGGCATCCGACTTGATCCCGAGATAGTTCAGCCCGGCGTAGGGAGCGAGCGCCCAGTTGTTGCGATGGAAATATTTCCCCCCCTCGATGTGCCCGCCAAAGTCGTTGCCCCCGAACGAGCCTTCGCCCCGGTAGCCCATGTCGGTTCGAACCGTTTCATAGTCGGACCAGCCGAGGGCGAGCAGACCTTCGAGATAGTAGTCGCTCTTGGCAAACCATTCGGCGTAGAGCCCCAGCCAGTAGGTTTCGGTGTCCGACCGGTCGCCGCCGGTCACCGAGGCGTCGCTACGGGCGTAGGTGTAGTTGATGCCCGCGACGAGCGAGTCGCCGATCAGCTTATCGAACCCGAAGGTGGTTCCATTATTATTGAGGGTGAAGCCATCGGAGTTGCCCATGGAGTCGTAGTCGCCCTGCCCGCTAAACTGTTCGGCCCAGAAGTGCATGCCGAAGATGGTGTTTTGGTCGCCGGGGCCCTGGGGGCCGGTCGGCGCGTCGGCGTTCTGCATGAGATACGCCTCGTGCGAGATGGCATGGTCGGTCGCCACCGAGTTGCGCCGCAGCTGCTTGGTGCGGACGAAGGCCGCATTCTGCATGCCGTTGAACCCTGCGCGAATGCCCTGGATGCCGGCATAGGTCAAAGTTGCACCGATCTCTCCGTCCGCTGCCGCTTCCGATTCCACCAACACATTTGTTCCGTCGTCGGTCAATGCAAAATCATACAGCAGGAAATGCTCGATGAAGTTGGTCTCCGCAAAGCTGCCCGTCAAACCGCCGTCCGCCTCTAGGATTTTCTCACTAAACGTGCTGGTGACCGTCGCGTTTGTAATGGAGACCTCGGCCAATAGACCGGAAAGGTTCAGCGCTCCGGCTACATGCAGGCGGTCCGCACCGGCGGTTACCCGAAGGGTCGTGTTGGTGGCCTCGAATGCACCATCAATCACCAGCTCCCCGACGGGGGCGACCCAGCCGCCGAACATATTGATGTTCGTGAAGACATCCATCGTACCCGTTCCGGCCAGCAGGCTGTTAGTCAGGCTCAGGCGGTCAAAGTTGATGAAGCGGTTGGTAAGCGATCCTGAAACCACAAGCTCGCTATCGGTGAACGCCACCGCCCCGCCGCTACCATCGAACAGCACATCGGCGGAGATTTGGCTGTTGGTTCCATAAATGGAGAGCATGCTTGACGCGCCACCCAGCTCAACCCTTCCGCTTCCGGCGACCGTGGCGTTGCTCACGACCATGTTGCCGGCCACCGAAACGAGCCCGGTCGATGCCAGTGAAAGGGTGTTGCTGGGATTGATGAACAAGTCCTCGGTCAGGATCCATTCCGATCCGTCGCCATCCACCAACACGGTATTGCCCCAGTCGTTGCTGGAGACCCCGATGAAGGCCGAAGCGCTATCAACCCGTCCGCCGTTCGTGATGGAAAGGGTGTTTCCGGTTCCCGTAATGAGCAGATCGGAGGCGGTGGTATCCCACGTTCCTCCCTCCGTAATCTCCAGCGTGCGGTTGGTGCCACCGAGCGCTTCGAGCCCCGTCAGCGCACCACCCATGGAAAGAGTTCCGCCCGTATTCCAGATAAAATCGCCGGGTTGGTCGAGATCAAAGGCGGAACCGATTTTTAGCGTTCCATCGAGCGTAAGCACACTGTTCGTCGCAATGGCCAGTCCACCGACCGAGATGGTGCCGCCGCTGGCCACGGAGACCATGCCGGTGGAACCCGCGTCTACTCCGACGAGCAAGGTCTGGTCTATGTCGACCCGCGAGCTGCTTCCGCCGACCACGAGTTCCGCGCCGTTGGTGGAGGCCACCATCGCCCCGCCGCCAGCCAAAAGATTGGTCGTCGCCCCGTCGCCCACCAGCAGCCACGAATCCGACCCGATCTTCACGGTGCTACCAAAACCATCCACCCGAACGTTTGCCGCCTCGACGGTTGCACCGTTGGTTGCCACCAGCGTGGCGCCCCAATCCATATCCCCGCCGACCCAAATATTGGTGTTCGCCAAATCCCACGTCGCACCGCTTCCATCCAGCACCAATATGCGCCCGCCCGCCAAATTGGTCAGCCCCGAGAAGACCCCGCCCACCGACAGGGTGCCGCCCTTCTCCCAGTTCAATCCCTGATGCTCCAGAGCCGACAATTTGAAATCGTTGCTCATCGCCAGCGTGCCGCCGTTTTTTAGATAAAAGTCATCGTCGACACCAATGGACAAACTGTCCGCCCGCACCAAACCGCCATCCTCGACCGTCACCGAGTTAGCCGTGTTGCTATCGGAGTTGCCAATGGCGAGAGCGCCGTTGTTGAGCCAGCTCGATCCGTCGCCCGAAACCAAGACGGTGTTGTTCGAGGTCCCGGCCAGCGATCCGACAAACCCATTCGCATTCGTCACCCCTCCACCATTCAGGATCGACACCGCATTCCCGGTGCCATCGATCCGCAGGTCACCGCCACGATTCCACGAACCACCATCAATCTTCAGCGTCTGGTTCGTGCCGTCCAGATCCGCAGTCAAGGTCAGGTCGCCATGCACGGCCAAGGTGGCGCCG
>DAOVNC010000382.1 GCA_030630445.1 Kiritimatiellales bacterium
AAGAAGGGCGATATCGTGCTGATGCCGAAATACGGCGGAACCGAAGTGAAGGTGGACGGCAAGGAATACCAGATCATGCGCGAAGAGGATATCCTCGCAGTGATTGGGTAATGAAATTTCTAATTCCCAATATCTAAATGCTAAACAAATCCAAAACACAAATTTCCAATGTTCGGAAACCACACGTTTAGGATTTAGGGTTTAGAGATTAGGATTTGTTAATCGACGAAGGAGATTAAGATTATGGCTAAACAGATTATATTTGATGTAGAAGCCCGCGACGCCATGTTGCGCGGTGTTGAAAAACTGAGCAACGCGGTGAAGGTTACCCTCGGCCCGAAGGGCCGCAACGTGATCCTCGACAAGAGCTTCGGCTCCCCGACGATCACCAAGGACGGAGTGACCGTTGCGAAGGAAATCGAGCTGGAAAACGCGTTCGAAAACATGGGTGCGCAGATGGTGAAGGAAGTTGCTTCCAAAACCTCCGACATTGCCGGTGACGGCACCACCACCGCAACCGTTCTTGCCGAAGCGATTTATCGCGAGGGCCTGAAGAACGTAACTGCGGGCGCTAACCCGATGAGCCTCAAGCGCGGGATCGACAAGGCCGTCGTGACCCTCGTTGCGCAACTTGCGAAACTCAGCAAAAAGGTGAAATCCACCGATGAAGTGGCCCAGGTCGGAACCATTTCCGCTAATGGCGACGACACCATCGGCTCCATTATCGCCGAAGCGATGGACAAGGTCGGCAAGGACGGAACGATCACCGTTGAAGAAGCCAAGTCCATTGATACCACCCTTGACATCGTTGAAGGGATGCAGTTCGACAAGGGCTACCTTTCCCCGTACTTCGTGACCGATGCGAATGCGATGGAGGCGGCGCTGGAAGATCCGTACATCCTGATCTTCGAAAAGAAGATCTCCAACCTGCAGGACATGCTCCCGCTGTTGCAGAACGTGGCCAAGACCGGCAAGCCGCTGATGATCATCGCGGAAGACATTGAAGGTGAAGCGTTGGCGACTCTCGTGGTTAACAAGCTGCGCGGCACCCTGAACGTTTGTGCCGTGAAAGCCCCTGGGTTCGGTGACCGCCGCAAGGCGATCATGGAAGACCTCGCTGTCTTGACCAATGGCAAGTTCATCACCGAAGACCTCGGCATCAAGCTCGAAAACGTTACGCTCGAAGACCTCGGAACCGCCAAGCGCGTTACCGTGGGCAAGGACGAAACCACCCTCGTTGAAGGCGCAGGCAAACCTTCCGCCATCAAGGCGCGCATCGACCAGATCCGCCGCCAGATCGAGGACACCACCTCCGACTACGACCGTGAAAAACTGCAGGAACGCCTGGCGAAGATCGCTGGCGGGGTTGCGGTAATCAACGTTGGCGCAGCCACCGAAGTCGAAATGAAGGAGAAGAAGGCCCGCGTGGAAGATGCCCTGCATGCCACCCGTGCGGCGGTTGAAGAAGGGATCGTGCCGGGCGGCGGCGTTGCGTTGCTGCGCATCCAGAAGTCCCTCGGCAAAATTGACGTCGAAGGCGACGAGTCGATCGGTGTTGAGATTGTCCACCGGGCGATCGAATCCCCGCTCCGCCAGCTGGTGGCCAACGCCGCCGAAGAAGGTGCCATCGTGGTGCAAGCCGTCAAGAAGGGCAAGCAGAACTATGGCTACAACGTGGCGACCGGCGAATATGTCGACATGATCGCCGCCGGAATCATCGATCCGGCGAAGGTGACCCGTTCCGCCCTGCAGAACGCGGCCTCCATCGCAGGACTGTTGCTCACCACCGAGTGCATGGTTGCCAACCTTCCTGAAAAGGAAGCCCCGGCCATGCCCGACATGGGTGGAATGGGCGGCGGCATGGGCGGCATGATGTAGCCCAGACCCGTTAGCAGATAGACGAGAGGGGCAGGCTGAAAAGCCTGCCCTTTTTAGGTTGTAGAGAACGTTTACGCGAGCGAAGCGAGTGAAACGTTGTATGTTGGACGCGCCCTTCGGGGGCAACGGTTGCCATTTCGTTGCTCTTCATTGCCGTCGCTTCGCGCCAGCCTCACTTCGTGTCCCCTTCGGGGTAAGCGTTCACTACACCTCTCGCTACACTATTTCCCGAAGACTTCCACTTCGATGCAGTGGTTCGTTTCGGAGCTGGTGCTGCCGTTGGAATAGAACCGAACGAAGCGGGCTTCTACGCCTTTGGCATCGAGCGACTTTCCGTTGTTGGGTTCGATGTATTCTTTTTCTATTTTCGGGTTTCGATAAATCGATCCCACAAGGTACGGCGGATATGGATGGCGAGCAGGGTGTCGGCACGGAGTCCGTAGTATTCGGAGAGGTAGTCCGCCGGATCGGTTTCAAGATCCACCGAAGAAATAACGATGTCGGGTTGCGGCTCGGTCGGAACCGTCGAGGCATCCACCCAGTATCCCGTGTTTGGAAATTCGCGAAGATAGAACGGCAGCGGCCATGTTTCTTTTGGATCGGCCACGACTTGGATATAGAGTTCCTTCCCCTTGGGGCTGACCGCCTCCAGCTCGCCGATGCGCCGAACCAGATTCTTGAAGTCGGGTGCGGTATGGGCATAGACATACGGATTGCGGTAATCCGCCGCATAGCGGAAGACGGTGCGGTGGGCGAGGCGGTAGGTTCCGAGTGCGGGAACAAGCAGCAGGGCGAGAACGACGGCAGATTGTAGACGCGAGCTTGCTTCTGTTCGGCGCAACCACCTGCCGCGTTGCGCCGCACCGAAAATCGTGGCCACCCCAATCCCCGCCAGCAAAATCCATCCATGCAGGAAGGAGAGGATGCACCACGGGGTTTTGTACGAGAGCATCGAATAGGCGAGGGTGAGCAGGAGCGTGTAGAACAACAGGAAACGCGCCAGGCCAAGGTTGCAGTTCGCCGGAATCTTTTTCCAAAAAATGGAGGTGGCCCCGATGAGGCCAAGGCCAAGGATCAATCCTTCGCTCCAGACCGGGCCGCCACCGAAGCGATAGTGAGTGAGCATCCTTAGGTAAAAATTCCACGGATGCACATGGTCGGTGTCGATGCCGGAGCCGCGCGCAAGGTAGCCCTTGAACGCTAGGATGGATTCCATTGGCCCGTTCAGGTTTGTGAAGAAGGAGGAGAAGAGCACGAAGGCAATGGCGATGGCGCATCCGGCCGCAAGCATAAGGTTTTTTAGCGGCAGGTGGGTTTTCCGAGCCATGATCGCGCAAAGCAGGGCGGAGCCAAACATGGAGGCATAGGCGATGACGGCGGTTTCCTTGGTGGCGAACATGAGCCCGAGCGATAGCCCGCAGACGACCGCCCAGCCACGCGATCCGCCATGCCATGCGTGCCAGCCTGCGGCGAGGGCGAGGAAAGTGAAGAAGACGAGCGACATCTCCTGGATGTAGAAGCGGCTGTAGTAGGCCA
>DAOVNC010000087.1 GCA_030630445.1 Kiritimatiellales bacterium
CGGCTCGACCGCCAACAAGGAGGGGCGGGTTGCCGCCAATGCCATCTGCGGGATTCCCGATGCCTTCCCCGGCGTACTCGGCAGCGCCATCTGCAAGCTTTTCGACTTCAGCGTGGCCCGCACCGGGCTCGGCGAACAAGAAGCGCGCGATGCCGGATATGATGTGGTCACCTGCCAGGCGCCAGCCCCCGACAAGCCGCACTTTATCCCCTCGGCAAAGTTGCTCTTTCTCAAGCTGATCGCCGACCGCAAGACGCGCAAACTACTCGGTGCGCAGGCCACAGGAATGGGGGTGGCCGACCGGCGCATCGATATTGCCGTCACTGCGCTGACGGCGGGAATGACCGTCGACCAGCTCGCGCAGCTCGACCTCTGCTACGCGCCGCCCTTCTCCCCCGCCATGGACAACATCCTCGCGGCCGCCAACATTCTGCGGAATAAAATGGATGGCTTCATGGAAGGCATCACCCCGACGGAAGTCCATACCATGATGGAAAAAGGCGAGGCATTCACCCTTCTCGATGTCCGCACGCCCGGCGAGCTCGAACAGATGCGCATCGAAGGCGCAACCCACATTCCGCTTGGTGCCGTCCGTCGCCGCATGGGTGAACTCGACAAGGATCTCCCCGTCGTCGCCTTCTGCAAAATATCCCTGCGCGGCTACGAAGCGGCGCTCATCCTGAAACAAGCGGGCTTCTCCGATGTCAAAGTCATGGATGGCGGCATCCTGATGTGGCCCTACAAAAAAACCGTTAAATAAACCCCCATAAAACAAGGAAATCAAAAATGAAAATAGCAATCCCTGTCGCCAACGGCACCCTGAGCATGCACTTTGGCCACTGCGAAAAATTCGTATTGGTCGATGTCGATCCGGAAGCCAAAGCCATCACCGCCACCACCGAACTCGAAGCCCCTCCCCACGAGCCCGGCCTTCTGCCGCGCTGGTTGGCCGAACAAAGCGCCGACTTGATCATTGCCGGCGGCATGGGACAGCGCGCCCAAAGCCTGTTTGAAGGACAAGGCATCGTGGTCGTTGTTGGCGCACCGTCCGAAGAGCCGGAAATACTGGTGCAAGCCTATTTGTCAGGATCCCTCCAAACAGGTATGAACGCCTGCGACCACTAAGGGGAGCAGAAAACATTGATATGCCATTTTGGGGCTGTGCCAGAGGTGCTTTGGTGTAGCAACGCTTCCCCGACCAACGGGAGGAAAGCGTTCTCCGCATGAACAGGTTCTGCTCGCACGGCACCGCTTGAACCGCTCGCATGCTCGCTATTCACTTCGTGAATTATCAATCGCTCCGCTCATGGCCCTTCGGGTGAAGCGGTACTACACCGAGCAACAGGTGGCGAAACCGGTACAATGGGAAATTCGAGTCCCCTAAGAAGAAGAAACAATGGCTGAACCCAAGAAAGGAGAACTACCATGAAAGCAACTGTCGATCCCGATCTGTGCATCGGATGCGCCGTGTGCGAACAAATCTGCGACGCCGTCTTTGAAATGGATGGCGATGTGGCCAAAGTTAAGGTGGACACCGTGCCGTCCGAAGCGGAAGATAGTTGCCGCGAAGCGGCGGAAGCATGCCCCGTGGATGCCATCGCAATCACGGAATAAATGAACATTTCCAGTCTCTGGAAATTCCAGGGATTGGAAAACAAAGGAGCGGAAAAATGGAAGAAGCAAAAACAAACATGCCGTTGCTGGGGGATGTCTTCCCCGAGCTGACCGTGCAAACCACGCACGGCCCCATGAATATTCCAGCCGACCAAAAGGGTTCCTGGTTTGTCCTGTTCAGCCACCCGGCGGACTTCACCCCGGTCTGCACCACGGAGTTCGTGGCCTTCCAAAAGAGAGCTCCGGAATTCGAAGCGCTGGGCTGCAAACTGATCGGAATGTCGATCGACCAGGTCTTCTCCCACATCAAGTGGGTGGAGTGGATCAAGTCGGAACTGGAGATTGAGATTACCTTCCCGATCGTTGCCGCCAACGATGCCGTGGCCCTGAAACTGGGCATGCTCCATCCGGGCAAGGGAACCAATACCGTCCGGGCCGTCTTCATTGTCGATCCGGAAAGCAAGGTTCGCCTGATCATGTACTATCCTCAGGAAGTCGGACGGAACATGGATGAAATAGTCCGCGCCGTGAAGGCGCTGCAAATTGCCGACACACAAGGCGCAGTGGCTGCGGGGTGGCCCGACAACGAACTCATCGGCGACCGGATCATTATCCCCCCGGCCACCGATGTGGAAACCGCCGGGAAACGCCCCGATGAATATGAATGCTTCGACTGGTGGTTCTGCCACAAGCCGCTGGAAAAATAATGATTGGCAAACCCGCCTCCATGCCTAGAGGCGGGTTTGACTTCAATGGAGCGTAGCAACATGAATACATACGATGTGGTTATCATTGGTGGGAATCCCGCCGGAGGCACCGCCGCCGGGGCGGCCAAGAAATTGAACAAGGGGAAGTCGGTTTTGGTGATCCGCAAGGAACCCGATGCCCTGGTCCCCTGCGGCATTCCCTACACCTTTGGTACGCTCGATTCCGTTGAGGAGGATATCAAACCGATCGCACCGGCAAAAAAAGCGGGCATTGAATTTCTGATCGACGAGGTGACGGCAGTCGACACCGAAGCCAAAAAGATCACGCTCCAGAAGAGCGAGGAGATTGGCTATGAAAAACTGATTTTCGCGACCGGATCGGAACCGATCGTTCCGCCGATCCCCGGTCACGATCTCGATGGCGTCGTTACCATCCGAAAGGATCTTGCCTATATTAAATCAATCCATGAGCCGCTCATGACGGCTCGAAAAGTGGTCATTGTCGGAGCGGGCTTCATCGGGGTTGAAATGAGCGACGAACTCGCCAAGGCCGGCGTGAATGTCACGTTGGTGGAAGCGATGGACACCCTCCTTCCGCTTGCTTTCGATGCGGATATTATCGCTCCGGCGCAGGAGCTTCTTAAGAGCCACGGCGTTGCAGTTAAAACCAACGAAATGGTTGATTTCATCCAAGGCGAAAACGGAAAAGTGTCCGCCGTAAAACTCAAGAGCGGCGAACTGATCGAGGCCGATAAAGTCATTCTCGCCATCGGCTATCGCCCCAATACCCTACTTGCAAAAGAGGCCGGTCTTGAGATTGGACGATTCGGCGGCATTATGACCGATGAATATATGCGAACCTCTGCGGCTAATGTCTTTGCGGTCGGGGATTGCGCAAAGCACCGCGACTTTTTCACCCACAAGCCCTCGCGCCTGATGCTGGCCTCCACCGCGGCCGCCGAAGCGCGTATTGCCGGCATGAATCTTTTCAGCCTGAAAGTCATGCGCCAGACCAAGGGAAGTATCGCCATTTTCTCCACCTCCCTCGGGAAAATTTCCCTCGGAGCAGCAGGCCTTACCGAAAAAGCTGCGGATCAGGAAGGTTTTAAAATCATCGTGGGCATCAGTGCCGGAATGGATCATCACCCCGGGAAACTCCCCGGTACTTCAGAGCAATATGTGAAACTAATCTTTGCCCAACCCAGCGGGCTGCTGATCGGAGCCCAGATCCAAGGCGGGCCATCCACCGGCGAGATGATCAATATTCTAGGCCTCGCTATCCAAAAAAGCATGACGGCATCCGAACTCGCCGTTTTCCAATACGGCACGCAACCCATGCTGACCGCCGGCCCGGGGGTCTACCCCATCGTTGTGGCCGCCATGGATGCCCTGGCTAAAATGGACACCTAAAACCGGAAAAGAAAAATGATTGAATTCGAACCCATCGGCATCATTCGATCGCCCTTCACGGAACCTATCGGTATGCCAATACAACCCGCGGGGGCGAGCGGTGTGAAGGGAACCGTGGAAGTATTCGAGAAATACCGTTCCGCATTAAAGGATCTCGATGGCTTCTCCCACATCATCCTGCTCTACCATTTTCACCGAAGTCAGGGTTTCAACTCTCATGTTGTTCCGTTCATGGATTCGCAGCCGCGTGGACTCTTTTCCACCCGCGCTCCCCGCAGACCCAATGCCATTGGCCTGTCGGTGGTACAGCTAAACCGGATTGAAGAGGGCGTGCTCTTCATCGAAAATATGGATGTTCTCGACGGCACCCCCCTGCTCGATATCAAACCCTACGTGCCGGACTTCAACCCCCAATCCGATGTTCGGACCGGTTGGCTGGAACAAGTGAAACACAAGGTCTCACGGCACGAGGCGGACGACCGCTTCAAATAGGAAAATGAAAAAATATAACCACCTCTTTGGCCCCGTGCCCTCGCGCCGCTTCGGACGCTCCCTGGGTGTCGACCTGACCCCCCATAAAACATGCAACTTCGACTGCATCTTCTGCCAGCTGGGAAAAACCACCATAAAGACCGTGGAACGTCGGGAATATGTTCCGACCGGAGAAGTCCTCGAAGAGCTCGGCGACTGGATCGAATCTTCCGGCGAGGCGGACTACATCACGTTGGCCGGTTCGGGGGAGCCAACGCTTCACTCCAAATTTGGAAAAGTCATTGAATTTGCCCGCGAAACCTCGGGCATACCGGTTGCGCTGCTCACTAACGGAACCCTGCTGGGGAATGCCGACGTGCGGGCCGCCGCCTCGAAAGCCAATGTGGTCAAGCTATCGCTCAGTGCCGGAACACCCGATTCATTCAAATACATCAACCGCCCCCATCCGGATCTTTCCTTTGAACAAGTGGTCGACGGCATGAAGACCTTCCGCGAGGAATTTACCGGCAAGCTGTGGCTGGAGGTCTTTATGCTATGGGGGGTGAATTCCACCCAAAAGGAGGTTTCGCAGATCGCCGAGCTGGCCAAGTCGATCCACCCGGATCGAATCCAGCTGAATACCGCAGTGCGTCCACCGGCAGAAAGCTTTGTCCATCCCATGCCAAAGGAAAAACTGGAACAGTTGGTAGACCAATTCACCCCAAAGGCCGAAGTCATTGCAGAATTTAGTTCCGATTTTTTCCCTTCAACCCAAGCCAACGAAGAAACCATCCTAGCCATGCTCCAGCGGCGACCCTGCACGGCAAAGGAAATTTCCACCGTACTCGGCCTCCACCCCAACGAAGTATCCAAATATATCGGGAAACTGGAGCGAACCAACCAGATCCAATCTACGTCGGCCAAGGGCAATCCATACTACACAGCGCCATGACTGATTTGCAGCTACAGGAAATCAAAGAATGGTTCGAATGCTATGTCGGAACCTTTGCCTCCGGCGATGGAAGCTTTCATTCACCCCTTCAATTAAAGGTGGATCATAGCAAACGGGTGGCGGACAACGCCCAGCAACTGGCGGAAGACCTTGGCTGGAACCCATCGGAAATCAACCGCGCGGAGGCGTTGGGATGGCTCCACGACGTGGGCCGCTTTTCGCAATTTGCAGAGTTTGGAACCTTTACGGATGCCACCTCCGTCAACCATGGAGAGCGTGGATGGGAAATCGTTCGGGAAACCGGAATCCTCTCCCCCTTGAAGCCCGAAGAACAAAATGCCCTCCTCGAGGGCATCCGCTACCACAACGCAAAAGCTGAGCCGGATCATCTAAACGAAGAGAGCCTGCGCTTTCTCAAACTCATCCGCGATGCCGACAAACTCGACCTCTTCCACTTTGTCCTGACCTCCATCCAAAAAGACGGATTCCGGGATCTCCCCGACATGTTGCCGCAGGTCGTGCTTAACGGGCCGGTAAACCCCAAGGTCATTCATGAAATCCAAACCCGCCGAACCTGTTCCATCACGGAAGTGCGATCGCTTTCAGACTTCCTGCTCATGCAGCTCTCTTGGATCTACGACCTGAACTATTCCGCCTCCTTCCGCCAGATCATCGACCGGAACATCATTGACGATCTGGAGCGGGAACTCCCCGGTGATCGCCGAATTGGGCAGATTATCCAAGCCGTCAGCCGCTTTGCAAAGCACAACCGTATCCCGGAATAAATGGCGCAAACTTACAACCCCTCCGTTTGTAAAAAAGAGACGTAGCTCGCAAATCCGTTGCGAGTTTCCCGTACAGGTAGCACCTCCATCGAAACGCGGATTGGATATCCGCGCTACGTCGAGGGCACGTCCTACATCATAATATCGGCACTTCATTTTCCTCAGCAAACCCCCTTGACAGGTTTTGTTTTGGGTATATATTCATAACTAGAGAGAGGGAAAAGAATCCCGGGAGAGGAAAAAATGGCTAGACCGCACAGAGGACGATGGATCGGGCATAATCCGAATACGACTTTTTTTAAGCCGGCAGGCATTCCTGCATCGGAATTGCGAACCACGTCAATCCTTCTCGACGAGCTGGAAGCGATGCGCCTGGTGGATGGCGAAGAGCTGAAGCAGACCGAGGCGGCGGAGCGCATGGGCATCTCGCAGTCCACCATCGCCCGGCTGCTTTCCTCCGGCCGGAAAAAAACGGCTCTCGCCCTCGCCCACGGCGAAGCCCTGCAACTGCTGCAAGGCAATGCGCCACTCAACTTCCGCGAATTGCCGGAACCGCCCTACGGCGGCGGTCGCCATGGCCGCCGGCGCGGACAAAATTGAATCTATCAACACACAACAACAGAAAGGAGGTGAGCAAGATGCCAGGTGGAGATCGAACAGGACCGGAAAGCAAAGGTGCCGGAACCGGACGGAGTCTCGGCCAGAAATCCGGGAACCCGCTGGGTCGCGGAACAGGAACCCCACGCGGAGGCGGAGGTCGCGGCATAGGCCGGGGACGCAACGCGGGTCGAGCAGGCGGTCGCGGCGGTGGCCGTGGAAACAAATAATCGTGTAAAAACAACAAGGAGGCATATCATGCCAGGACAAGACCAAACAGGACCCGCAGGGCAAGGCCCCATGACGGGACGAGGCGCAGGGATCTGCGCAACGGGACAAGTGAACAACGTCGGGCCGGGATTCGGTTTTGGCCGGGGACGAGGATTCGGCCGCGGAATGGGTCGCGGGTTCGGATATCGCGCGGCAACCCCCGCTCCCCTGACCCGCGAGGAACAGCTCGAATCCCTCAAGGCGCAGGCCGCCGGGCTCGAACTGCAATTCAAGGCGCTGACCGAGCAAATCGGAAAACTTGAATCCGAATAAAAATATTCACCACGGAACACACAGAATACACGGAACCATCAGGGAAACCCTCCTTTCCGTGTATTCTGTGGTTCAAAATAGACAAAGGAATTTATGAAAATCACGATTGCGAGTGGAAAGGGCGGAACGGGGAAAACCACGTTTGCCGTCAATATGGCGTGGAGCCTGGCCCAAGCCGGAAAACATATCCAACTAATGGACGGAGATGTCGAGGAACCTAATTCCCATCTTTTCCTGAACCCTACTTTTGCCGAAACGAAACCCGTCCATGTGCTAAAACCGATTTGGAATGAATCCATATGCGAGGGTTGCGGAATCTGCGCCGAAGCCTGCGAATTCAATGCGCTGGCAGCGGTGAATGGAAAGGTGCTGATTTTTAATGAACTCTGCCACGCCTGCGGTGTTTGCACTCAGGTCTGCCCAACCGGAGCACTCAAAGAGCAACCGTTTGAAATGGGACAGGTTCGCGTGGCTCCAGACACCGGCGGTCTTTTCTTTGCCGACGGCCTGCTGAATATCGGCGAGCCCTCGGCGCCCACCGTGATCAAAGAACTCAACCGGATGATCAATCCGGCGGCCCTTTGCATTATGGATGCCGCGCCCGGCACGGGATGCCCAGTGGTGGAAGCGGTGGAAGGGGCGGATGTCGTGGTGCTCGTTACCGAACCCACGCCTTTCGGCCTGCATGACTTGAAGCTGGCCGTAGGACTGACTCTGAAAATGGGCGTTCCCACTGGAATTGTCGTGAACCGCTCCGATAGCGAAAGCGATCTAATCTCGGACTATGCAAAAGCCGCCGGCATTCCCATCGTTGGGCGGATTCCGTTTAAACGAGAATATGCGGAGGCCTACTCCAAAGGGCAGATTATTGCCGAGGCCTTCCCGGAGATGCGGGAAAACATGCTCTCGATTTTTGAAAAGATAACCCGGCTCAAAGGAACGGAAGTTCCGGCGGAGCTTGAAGAAGACGTTCCCCACCTATCCACGAAGCCACCGCGCACCTTTGAAAAAGGAACGACTACCGGCTTTCAGGAAATTGCCGTCATCAGCGGCAAGGGCGGTACCGGCAAAACAACGGTCACCGCCGCGCTGCTCCAGCTGGCGGATCAAAAAGTCATGGCCGACAACGATGTCGATGCGGCGGATTTGCATCTATTGCTAACGCCGGAAATCTATGAAAGCCAACTCTACTTTGGCGGCTCTAAGTTTAAAATTGAAGCCGACTCATGCATAGGCTGTGGAGCCTGCGAAACCGCCTGCCACTTCGATGCGATCACCCCGGATGAAGAGAAATATAAAATCGACACCATGGCCTGTGAGGGTTGCTCCCTCTGCTCCATCGTCTGCCCCGTCGATGCCATCAGCCGCTATGAAAACCAAACCGGAGAGCTCTACCTTTCAACGACGGAAGGCGGGCCGATGGTGCATGCCCGGCTGGGCATTGCCGAGGAAAACTCTGGAAAGCTTGTAAGTCAGGTGCGCCAGCACGCCGCCCGGATTGCAACTGAGATGCAATATCCGCTGATCATCGCCGACGGCCCTCCCGGAACCAGCTGCCCGGTGATTGCATCGATCACCAACGCCGACCGGATTCTGATTGTTACCGAACCGACCGTCTCTGGAGTACATGACCTAGAGCGCGTCCTGAAACTCTGCCAGCATTTCGACGTACCCAGCTCGGTGATCATCAACAAGGCCGATTTGAATCCCGAACAAGCGCAACGAATCCACAAAATGGCGAAGAAGGCGCACTCCCGGGTCATCGGCGAAATCCCGTTCGACCGCAATATCCACGATGCGCTCATGGCCGGTAAAACCATCATTGACTACGGAAAAGGCCCCTCCGTCGAAGTGCTGAAACAAATCTGGGCGGAACTAAACAAAGAGATGAGCCGCACGGACTAAAAAATGGACATCTTCGAAACAGAGGTGGAGCGGTATGAGCGGTGGTTCGAAAACCATCCCGGTGCATACCAATCGGAAGTGGCCGCCGTGCGGGCCGCTCTTCCCTCCTCGGGTCGCGGGCTGGAGATTGGAACCGGCACCGGCCGATTCTCGATTCCGTTCGGGATCGTCGATGGCGTGGAGCCCGCCGCCGCCATGCGGCGCGTGGCTGAAGCGCACGGCTTAAAGGTGCTCAATGCCAAGGCGGAGGATCTTCCCTTTCCAGACGGCACCTTCGATTTTGCGCTGATGGTCACCACCATCTGCTTTGTCGACGATGCCGATCTGACCTGCCGCGAGGCGTGGCGGGTGCTGAAACCCGGTGGACAGCTGGTGGTGGGTTTGGTGGATTCCGATAGCGAGCTGGGGCGACGCTACGAAGCCCGAAAGGCCGAAAACCCTTTCTACCGCAACGCCCGCTTCTTTTCCGTTTCCGAGCTGACCGAAATCATGGTCAACGCAGGGTTTGGAAACTTCCGTTATCACCAGACCCTATTCCAACCCTTGGGAAATCCAGAGGCCACGGAGCCCGTCGAAGAGGGATTTGGCCGGGGTGGATTTGTTGTGGTTTCGGGGAGGCGTCCATGATTACCCAAATCGAGCTATGCCTAAAGCACCGCCTCAAGGTGAAGGGATCGGCAACCCTCCGCTTCCTACCAGGGGTGAATGTACTGATCGGGCCGAATGGCTCCGGCAAGAGCACGGTACTGCGGGTACTCCATACCTGCCGCGAATGCCGTATCGAGAACCCTAACAGTGCGCCGATGCTCTACTTCAATCCGGAAACAATGAACCCGCACCATCCCGACTACTATCCATCCGACGTGCGCGAAATGATCCTCAAGACGCGCGGCATCTTTTCGTCGCACGGCGAGATTTTACGGGCGGCGCTCTTTTCCCTTCCTGTCCGCGAGGGGTCGGTGTTTCTCGTGGATGAGCCGGAGATGGGACAGGATATCAAGGGCGTGGAGCGCATCCGCGAAGGCTTCGACAAAATCTGCGCCAGCGGCGGACAGGTTATCGTGGCCACGCACCACCCCTTTCTTATGCAAAACACCCATCTCATCGAACTTGTTCCAAACTATGCCGAACACCTTCGGGCAAAGTTCTGCACAACCCTTTGTGGGAACCAAACATGAAACAAAACCCCAACGAATTTAAGACCGCGAATGTGGTGTCCCTCTCGGCAACCCATCTTCTGCACGACACCTTTTCATCGTTTTTTGCACCGCTTCTTCCGTTGCTCTCCGAAAAGCTCGGGTTCACGTATGCCATGGCAGGTGTGCTGGCAACGGTGCAAAAACTCCCCTCGCTCCTGAATCCGCTCATCGGTCTTATCGCCGA
>DAOVNC010000413.1 GCA_030630445.1 Kiritimatiellales bacterium
AGGCCCCGGTGGGTGCGCCGCCGCCCGGCATGGACATTCCGAAGGCTCCGCAACCAATTCGCCGCGATGCCCCAAAAGTCGGCCGCAACGACCCCTGCCCCTGCGGCAGCGGACGCAAATACAAAAAATGCTGCGGCGCAGAATAAGTAAGTAGAACAACGCATGGATAAGAAAACTCTTAGCGAACGGGATATCTGCACCAAGTTCATCACCCCAGCCATCGAACGGGCAGGATGAGATATCCTCAAGCAGGTTCGCGAAGAGGTTTCTTTTACCGATGGACGGATTTTCGTGCGGGGCCACCTGACGACCCGGGGCAAGCGGAAGCGTGCCGACTACATCCTCTACTACAAACCCAACATTCCCATTGCCATCATCGAGGCCAAGGACAACAAGCATTCGATTGGTGCAGGTATGCAGCAAGGACTGGAATATGCAGATATCCTCGATATCCCCTGTATATTCAGCAGCAATGGCGACGGCTTTATCTTTCATGACCGCACCGCTACCGGCGAAGTGGAGCAGGAACTTTCCAATGAGCAGTTCCCGACGCCGGAACAGTTATGGGCAATCTATAAGCGCTACAAAGGCATTGAGACCGAAGACCAGGAAGAGATCGCCCAGCAGGATTATTTTTTCGACGGCTCTGGCCGCACACCGCGCTACTACCAACAGATTGCCATCAACCGCACCGTCGAAGCCATTGCCCGGGGACAGAACCGAATCCTGTTGGTGATGGCAACCGGCACCGGAAAAACCTACGCGGCCTTCCAGATCATCTACCGCCTGTGGAAAGCCAACAGGAAGAAGCGCATCCTGTTTTTGGCCGACCGCACCGCCCTGATCGACCAAACCCGCCGAGGCGACTTCAAGCACTTCAAGGACAAGATGACGGTGGTGCAAAACCGCAAGGTCGACAAAGCCTACGAAATCTATCTCGCGCTCTATCAAGGTTTGTCCGGCAACAAAGATGCGAAAGACGTCTACAAACAATTCTCGGCGGACTTCTTTGATCTGATTGTTGTTGATGAGTGCCATCGCGGGAGTGCGGCGGACGACTCGGCATGGCGGGAGATCCTTACCTATTTCTCCTCTGCCACGCACATTGGACTGACCGCCACTCCGAAGGAGACCGACGAGGTTTCCAATATGGAATACTTCGGCGACCCCCTCTATACCTATTCGCTCCGTCAGGGCATCAACGATGGTTTTCTCGCGCCCTACCGGGTGGTGCGCATTGGCCTCAATATCGACCTCGAAGGGTGGCGCCCGCCGGAAGGCTTTCTCGACAAGAAGGGCAACCCGGTTGAAGACCGAATCTACAACCGCAAGGATTTCGACCGCCTACTGGTCATCGAAGAGCGCCGTAGGCTGGTGGCCCAAAAGGTGTCGGAATTCCTGAAAGGCACAGACCGCTTTTCCAAAACCATCGTCTTTTGCTGCGACATCGAACATGCCGACGGATTCCGCAAGGAGCTCATCAACCAAAACGGCGATCTGGTTCAAGAGAATAGCAAGTATGTGATGAAAATCACCGGCGATGACGAGGACGGCAAGCGCGAGCTCGACAACTTTACCGACCCGGGGCAGCGCTATCCCGTCATTGCCACCACCTCCAAGCTGATGAACACTGGGATCGACGCCCAGACCTGCAAGTTGATCGTACTCGACAGCAATATCCGCTCCATGACCGAGTTCAAGCAGATCATCGGCCGTGGCACACGCATCAACGAAGAATACGGCAAGCGCTACTTCACCATCCTCGACTTCCGCAATACGACCGATCTCTTTGCCGATCCTGACTTTGATGGCGATCCTGTTCAAATCAAGACGGCCACGCAAGATGAGGATCTTGGCCCTATCGAAACCGATGAAGAAACCGATTCACCTCCCATAATCGACGAAGACGGCGATGTGATTGAGTTCGATCCTCCTCCTATGGAATACCCGTTACCCGGCCCGGATGACGGAATACACGAAACGCCACCTCCTCCTCGCGAAAAAACCTATGTGAACGGCATCGACGTCACCCAGCTCTCCGAGCGCAACATGTATTTCGATGCCGACGGCAAGCCCATCACCGTCAGCCTCAAGGATTTTACACGCGAACAGATTCTCTCCCATTATGCCAGCCTCGATGCCTTTCTGCAGGAGTGGAGCGCCGTTGACCGCAAAGAGGCCATTGTGGTTGAGCTGCAGGAGCAAGGCGTGCTGGTCGATGAACTATTCCAGGCGGTCGGGCGCGAATGCGACCTGTTCGACATTATCTGCCACGTTGCTTTCGACCAGCCACCGCTCACGCGCAAGGAGCGGGCAAACAACGTCAAAAACCGCGGCTATTTCACAAAATATGGAGAAACCGCCCGCAACGTGCTCGATGCCCTGCTCGACAAATATGCCGACGAAGGCATCCAGCACATCGAGGATATCGGCATCCTGCACGTCAGCCCCTTCAGCCAGTTTGGCTCCCCAATGCAGATCATCACCGACTTTGGCGGAACCCCGAAATATAGGAAAGCCGTCAAGGAGCTCGAACAAAAACTCTATGCCACAGGATAAAGACTCCTAGACGCGACCGGTTTAACCGGTCGATTGACCGCTTAAACCGGTCAACACAACCGCAGGCAAAAAAAGGATCCCCCGCTTATGACTCTCAACATGACCGGCCTCATGAAATCCATCCGCAACATTATGCGCGAAGACAACGGCGTGAATGGCGATGCCCAGCGCATCGAACAGCTCGGATGGATGATCTTCCTCAAGGTTTTTTCCGACAAGGAAAAAGAGCTGGAACTGATGAACCCCGGCTATGCCTCGCCCCTGCCGGCCGAATACCACTGGGATGCCTGGGCGGGAGACGACGAAGGCATCACCGGCAACGAGCTGCTCGGCTTTGTCGACAACCACCTCTTTCCCAGCTTGCGCGAGCTCGACATCAGCTCCGGCAACAAGCGTGCCCTTATTCTGCAGGAGGTTTTCGAGGGCAACCACAACTACATGAAATCCGGCACCACCCTGCGCCGCGTTCTCAACAAGCTCAACGAAGTCGACTTTAACCGTACCGACGACCGCCATGTTTTCGGAGACATCTACGAAGGCAT
>DAOVNC010000272.1 GCA_030630445.1 Kiritimatiellales bacterium
GAAGACTTCTGCCGGATCCGGAGCTACATCTGCACCGCCCGGAAGAATGCGGTTGGAGCCTTCGAATCGATTTCCGGATTGTTTCGAGGCCGCCCGGCTACGTTGCCGCTACCTGAGTAGTTACAAAGATCGGAAGGGCTCCACTGGTGTAATACTTGGCTTATCTCCCTGATCATCACCGTTCTATTGAGCTACATTCTGTTTAGTGTTTTTGGCCTAGACAAGAATAAGACCCAGCTTCCCGAAACAGTTAACATTGTGAACCCTATTGATGTTAACTTAATCAACGAGGAATAAAGAAGCATACCGCACAGGAGAATAACATGAGCGAAGATAAATCAGACCCACCACCGCCACCACCGCCGCCACCAAAACCAAGAAGTGTGAGAGGCGCAGTTATTGGTGATAATGCAAGACGCACACCGCCACCACCACCGCCACCGAAAGAAAAGGAAGGTTAACGCGGTATGAGACAGGGAGATCATTTTGGTCTCCCTGTTTTTTTAAGTAGATTCCCCCCTTGAAACTGCTACACAAAGGGTCTCGATGGGGTTGACGCGTGTTAGCCAGAACGAGCCTCACCTGTAGTCACTACGGGTGGGGCTTTTTCGTGCCTTATT
Organism: Kiritimatiellales bacterium; assembly: GCA_030630445.1. Classification (GTDB taxonomy): domain Bacteria; phylum Verrucomicrobiota; class Kiritimatiellia; order Kiritimatiellales; family Pontiellaceae; genus Pontiella. The sequence goes on from DAOVNC010000272.1 coordinate 621, forward strand.
TCTGTACTATTTTACGAGGCTTTACTGTACCATTTTAGAAGGCCGAAGATCACTAATACCCCTGCAAACATTGCTTATAAAGGACTCACAGATGGATATTCATGATCCATTTGATTTTCCTTTATTTTAAGTTGTCCTTCACGGGTGCGATCAATTTGTCCAGCGTCCGGCCGATCTCTAGCGCATTGAATTTGTGCAACGGAATTGAGCGCGAAGTATTGATGTAGACGCCATTTTCAATTTTCGGGTTCTCGCGATAAAATCCGATCACCAATTTTTCGGCAACCACATCCGCCGCGAAATAGATCAAATCCACCACCAGCCCCGCCTTGGTGGAATATTCCTTCGAGAAAACAAACTGCAGGTGCCGCACATAGTCGCCACGGATGGAAAACTGGTCTTCCGCCCGCCGATGCTTATACCCGCGCTTGTTCATGGCCGACTTAATAATTCCGTTATCCGTCAACATATATCGATTCCCCATTCAATTCTTGGTCCCTTCAGCAAAACCCCAATCATTGGAAAACCGCCCATCGAGTCAAGGCAATTAAAAGGGGTTCTATTCGGACTTCGGCAAATCTTGCCGGAAGCTGCTGCGTTCCCGCTCCAGGATGGCGTTTAAACGCGCGAATTTTTCGGGATGTCGCTTTGCCAAATCCTCACGTTCGCCGGGATCGTCGTTCAGGTTGAACAGCAGATATTGCACCTTGCCGCCCTTGACCTTTTCCGGCACCAGCTTCCAGCCGCCGCGGGTGATGACGGTGCTGTTGTCGACGAATATATAGTCATGCTCCGGCGAGGATTTACCATAGAGCGTCGGCAGCCACGAAAGACCGTCTTTGCCGTCGGGCATCGGCACAGCGGCGAGCGCGGCGAGCGTGGGCATGAAATCATAGTTGGCCGTCAGCCGGTTGTTGGTGGTTCCAGCGGCGATGCGACCCGGCCAACGGGCAATCAACGGCACGCTCAGCCCACCCTGAAACGGCGTCCATTTCGTTCCCGCCAAATCCCGCGACCCTTTAAAGACATCGTCTTCACCATGGTACTGTCGATTGCGGGCCTTGCCCTTCTTGGAGCGCTCCCAATAATAGATCTCGTGGCCGTTGTCGGAGGTAAAGAAGACGATGGTGTTTTTATCCAGCCCCAGCTTCTTGAGCTCGGCCATGATTTTCCCGACGTGGTCGTCGAGCATAATGACCATCGAGGCATATTCCTTCTCGACATCGGTAAGGCGTTCATCGTTTGCAACAGCGGGATGCACCTCGGGAATATCGACCGGCCCGTGCGGCAACTGGGTCGAATGGTAGAGAAAGAATGGGCGATCCTTGTTGGTTCGGATGAACGCCAGCATCTCCTTGAGGAAGACGTCCTGCGAGTAGACCGACTTTCCAGTGCGGTCGCGCCGTCTTTCGGTGGCATCCAGGCCGTAGGTTTCCATGGTCTTTCCGGCGTTGAGGTGGGTGTTTCCGGGCAACATTAGCTTCTCGCCATCCTTCCACAGATAGGTGGGGTAGAAGCCATGCGCCCGCTGGTGGTCGTAGTAGCCGACATAGTGGTCCCATCCGTGGCGGACGAGGCGCTCGTGGCTGGTTTGGAACCCCCAATCCAGCTTGCCGAATTGCCCCGTGATGTAGCCCGCCTGCTGGGCAAGCTGGGCAAGAAATACCTCGCCGTCGGCGGCTTGGACCTGCTTGGCCAGATAGGTTTCCAGCTCCTGTTGCGTGAGCTCGCCCTTGTCCATCTTGATGGTTTGCCCACCACGGCTAATATTCCATGCACCGCGATGGCCATCGTGCAATCCGGTCAGCAGGCTTGCCCGGGCCGGGGCGCAGTATTTGCAACCGTGGGCATAGGTAAAGCGCATGCCCTCATCGGCCAACCGGTCAATGTTCGGGGTCTTGATAATTTGCTGGCCATAGCAACCCAGCAACCCTGCCCCAAGATCGTCGGCGTAGATCAGGATAATATTGGGAGGCCGCTTGATTTGCTCTGCATTCGCCAGAGTCAATATGCTAAACAGGATCAGAATTGCTCGTTTCATTTTACGCATTCCTTTTGGGGTTGGGCTCTGCGGGAACCGGTGCGCCGACCGTTTCCCACCAGGTGATCAATTCATCGAGAAGCTCGTCGCGCTTGGCGGTATTTTTGAGGGATAGATCGTTCAATTCGCCCGGATCATCCTTGAGGTTGTAGAGCTCGACCGACTTGTTTTCGGCGATCTTCGCGCGCCCGCCATCGAGGCTCCACTCCTCGAAATGCAGGAGCAGTTTCCAGTCGCCCTTGCGGATGACACTGACGGGGCGCTGCCGATATTTCGGGTTGCGGGCGCCTTCATACTTTGGATTGCCGGCCAGATAGGCCGGGAAGTGCCAGAACATGGGGCGCTCTTCGATGCTTCCGCCTTTGAGCAACGGCACGATGCTGGTGCCGTCAAGCGGCTGCCCGTCCACATGCGCGGGAATGTCTGTGACGCCGGCGAGTTCGAGCATCGTGGGATAGAGGTCGATAGCCATCACCGGAACATGGCTCTTGTCGGGTTTGATCTTTCCGGGCCAACGGACAATGAAGGGCACGCGAATGCCGCCTTCGTAGAAGCTGCCTTTGTAGGCGCGCAACGGCGGCTGGGTGCAGTGACTGGGCGTTCCGCCGTTGTCGGAAAGAAAGAAGACCACGGTGTTGTCGTCGATCCCCAGCTCCTTGAGCTTCTTCATCAACATGCCGATGCCAGCATCGGTGTCGTGCATCATGCCGCCGTACTTTGGGCTTTTGTTGATTTTTCCCGGTTTCTTGTTGGCATAGATTTCCTTGGATTCCGGACGGCAGATATCCGGGCCGTGGACGGCGTGGTGCGCCAAGTAGATGAGAAACGGCTTGTTTTCGCGATGGCAGGCTTCCGCAAAATCCATGGCGTGGCGGGTGTAGGCAAAGATCTGTTTTGGGTCGCCATCCTGCTTGAACAACTTTCCGAGCTTCTTGGCGTCATGCTCCGACACATCGTCGAACCCCTGCACATCCGGCATGATCTTTTCGGGGCCTGCGACGTGCCACTTGCCATACATCGCCGTTTTATACCCCGCCTTCTGGAGCGCTTCGCCAAAGGTGATGCGCTCCTTGCGGAGCGTCTGCCCATCCTGGACATCGGCCAGCGAGAGGCGATCGGTTTTCTTGTTTCCCCGGTGGATGGTCCAGACATTATAGAAGTCGTTCCGCGGGGGATACTGCCCGGAAAGGAGGGCGCAGCGCGAGGGGGCGCAGTTGGCGGCGTTCACATAGCCTTGGTCGAAGACGAGGCCCTCCTCGCCAATCTTATCGATATTGGGCGTAACGAGATAATCGCTCCCGTTGCCCGACCAGTCGCGCCAACCCATGTCGTCGATAAACAGGATCACGAAATTGGGTTTTGGTGGAGTTGCCGCGCTAGCTGCCACGACCATCCCCGCCGCCATGAGTGAGGCGAGCCCACCGCTGATTTTTTTCATCTTCATTGATTCGACTCCTATTGATCCGTTAAAGCTTAATGAGTTTTGTTTAAAGACGCCCCGTGGACGAGCACATGGACAACACGCAGCACCTCGCCGCCACGTTGACCTTCGGGGCGAGCCAGCACTTCGACCTCAAGTTGGTGCGCGCCGAACTTGAGATTGCGGGCCAGCAGCATGGGATTCGGCAAGTGCAGGTGGTGGCTGTGCCGCGTAAAGGTTTCGACCTCCTGCCAGGCACTGCCGTCGACGCGCCAGCGGATGCGCCCGGCACCGGGGCCGCTGATCGTCCACAGACCGATGCCCGTTCCTTCAAAAGCCACGGAAAAGGAGCCGGTGGCTCCACGGGCTTCAAGCACGGGGACGTTGACAAAGCCCTCGCGGGTCCGGGCCTTGTCGGCAGGTTTCCAGTTGTCGATGACTTGCGTGTGGTTGAGCGCCGACGCCGCGGTCGGCGGCAGGAGGCGACCATGGATCCAGTTGGCGGGGTCAAGCGGTTGCCCAGGTTGCCGTTGCCCGGACAGCGCGATGCCATCGGCCCAAGCGGCATCCAGTAGTTTGCCGATCTGCTCCGCATAAAGTTTCTGCCCGAACGCCGGCACATGGCAATTGGCGTTGAAGTCGCGTTTCCAGTCCATGTTGCCCGCGGCGATCTGCTGCTGCACATGCAGAGCCATGTTGATCGATGGCACGGCGTAGTGTTGTGCCACGGCCTCATGCTCGGCGATCACCATGGGCACCTCGGCCTTGGCATAGGCGGCCAGGTGCGGGCCGTCGGCAAAATGCAGCATAAGCACCTCGATGCCCAACTCGCGAGCGGAGCGAACCACGCCCTCCATGCCTTGCCGCGCCTCTTCTGCCGTGCGCCCGATATGAAGATCGTTGACGGCCGCCTCGATCACCAACAGATCCGGAGTGCCCTGCCCCAGGACATCGCGCTCGAAGCGGTGTGCGTGGCCCATGGTGCCGATCGAGGGAATACCGGCATTTTCAAACTGAAACTTGCA
>DAOVNC010000174.1 GCA_030630445.1 Kiritimatiellales bacterium
ACACGGTGCCGTAGCCGGTTGCTTCCGGGCGAATCAGCGAGCCGCCCCAGTTCAGGCCTTTGCCGGTAAGAATGCCGGTGAACTCGTTGCGGATGCGCTTGTATTGACCAAACATGTAGCCGAGCTCGCGCCCGCCCACGCCGATGTCACCGGCCGGCACGTCGGTGTCTTGGCCAATATGGCGCTGCAGCTCGGTCATGAAGGATTGGCAGAAGCGCATGACTTCGTTGTCGGATTTGCCTTTCGGGTCAAAATCCGAACCGCCCTTGCCGCCGCCCATCATGAGGGTGGTCAGGGAGTTTTTGAAGACCTGTTCAAAGCCGAGGAACTTCAGGATGCTTTGGTTGACGGTCGGATGGAAGCGAAGCCCCCCCTTCGTACGGGCCGAGTGCGCTGTTGAATTCGAAACGGAATCCACGGTTGACCTGTACCTCGCCCGTGTCATCCGTCCACGGCACGCGGAACATGATCTGGCGTTCCGGCTCCACGATGCGTTCGAGGATGCCTGCGGCTTCATACTGCGGGTTCTTTTCCAATACGGGGCCAAGGGAGTCGAAGACTTCGCGAACCGCCTGCAAAAACTCCACTTCCCCTGCATTGCGTTGCGAGACTTTTTCCCATACGCGGTCTACATAACTCATTATGACTCCTTGTTTAGTTTTCTCTAAGTTGCAACTCACTGCCGCAAGATTAACACGATTCTGCCGAGATAGAGGTGTAACGTATATCCAATATGGGGAATAAGCGCAAATAGTTTTTAAAAATCTTGAGCGGCCTCTTTTCATCGGCAATACTGCCGTAGCAAAAGCGATTTTCACAGGGATAAACGGCAAAAGAAACGACTCGCCATTCTTGATGTGCTCCGCATTGGTTTGAACAGAAGGACGCAAAGATCGCGAAGCGGGAGGCATGATTTGAATCAAAAGGACAACGGAGCAACTAAACAGGAAGGCTTTGCTTGCTTGAATCATTCGCTATGCTCACTGTTTGCTTCGCAAATTATCTATTCGGGCGATCTTCTTTTGGGCGATCCCCGTTGTTGGATAATGAACGAAAGGATGCGCTGCCATGAGTACGATAAATGCAGGATTGACCACGGGACTTCCGGGGCTCGACAAGGTTCTCAAGGGCGTGCTGATCGGTGACAACATCGTTTGGCAGGTCGATTCGATCGAGGAGTATCAGGAGCTCGTCACCCCGTACTGCGAGGCGGCAGTCAAGAACGGTCGCAGGCTGGTCTACTTCCGCTATGCCCGCCACGAGGCGCTCGTTAGCGAAAAAATGGGTGCCGAGGTGCATGAACTCGATCCCGAAGAGGGATTCGAGAACTTTATTGCGGCGATCCACAGCGTTATCCAGCGGGCGGGACTGGGCGCATTCTATGTGTTCGACTGCCTGTCGCGGCTGGCGGTCGACTGGTATTCCGATGAAATGCTCGGCAATTTCTTCATGCTGACCTGCCCCTACCTTTTCGACATGGAAACGGTCTCCTATTTTGCTGTTTTCCGCAACTACCACACCTCGCGCGCCATTGTCCCGATCCAGAACACGACCCAGCTTTTCCTCGATGTCTATCGATATAAAGAGGAACTCTATGTGCGGTCGATCAAGGTGCAGCACCGTTATTCGCCCACCATGAACATGCTGCATGTCCGCCACGGCGAAGCGTTCATCCCCGTAATGTCCAGCGCGGTCATTTCGGAGATCCTGACGTCCGCCAAGTGGTCGGGGCTGCGCTCCGACAGCAGCCTCGGTTTCTGGGAATCCTCGTTCCTGCAGGCGCGCGAACTCCTGAAATCGGGCGAATACCGTGCCGATCTACCCGGAAAAGGGAAGGCCATCTATGAACAGTTGGTGCGGATGGTGATCTCGCGCGATGAAAGCATGCAGAAGCTCATTGCCCGCTACTTTACCTTGCAGGACATTCTCGATATCCGGAAGCGGATGATCGGGACCGGCCTCATCGGCGGCAAGGCCGTGGGCATGCTGCTTGCGCAGGCGATCGTGAAAAAGAACAGCCCCCGCTTCATTGAGCTGTTCGAGGCGCAGGACTCCTTCTTCATCGGTTCGGATACGTTCTTCACCTTCCTCGTGCGCAACGGCATCTGGTGGGTGCGGCAGAACCAGCGCGACCCCGAAAAATTCATGGAAGGAGCCGAGCAGGCTCGACTCCGGATCATCACCGGCGAATTCCCCGGCTACATTATGAAGCAGTTCGATGAAATGCTCGACTATTTCGGGCAGGCCCCCTTCATTGTTCGCTCCAGCTCGCTGCTTGAAGACAACTTCGGCAATTCCTTTGCCGGGAAATACGAGAGCGTGTTCTGTGTAAACCAGGGGCCGCGCGAACGCCGCATGCAGGACTTCGTGGCGGCCGTGAAACGCATCTATGCCAGCTCCATGAGCGAGCAGGCGCTTCGCTACCGTGCGCGCCGCGGCATGCTCGACAAGGATGAGCAGATGGCGCTGCTCGTCATGCGCGTATCCGGCACCATGCATGGGCGCCATTTCTATCCCGAAATGGCCGGGGTCGGCTTTTCCTTCAATCCCTATGCGTGGCACGAAAGCATCGATCCCAAAGCCGGCATGATCCGGTTGGTCTTCGGGCTCGGCACGCGCGCGGTCGCTCAGGCTGACGACGACTACACCCGGATCGTCGCGCTCAACGCACCCGACAAGCGCCCGGAAGCCAACTTCGATGAAGTTGCGCAATACACCCAGCGTCGCGTCGACTATCTCGACCTCGAATCCAACCAGGAGGTTTCCGACTATTTCCAGGAGGTGATCCGGGATGCCGAAAACCTGCCGATCGACATGTTCACCTCGCTCGACCCGACCCAGCCGCGCGGCGCCCCGCCTCACCGGATCCTCACGTTCGAAAAGCTGCTGGCCCAAACCGGGTTCGTGGACGACATGCGGGAAATTCTCGATACCATCGAGGCCGCCTACAGCTATCCCGTCGATATCGAGTTTACCGCCAACTACATGGAGGACGGAAACTACCGCATCAACCTGCTCCAATGCCGCCCGCTCCAGGTGCGGGGTTCCGAAGCCATCGAACTGCCCGAAGTGGACATCGCCGACGAAGACCGGATTGTCGAGGCGCACGGCGCCGTCGTCGGCCAGAGCCGCGTCGGGCAGGTTGACCGATTCATCTACATTGTTCCCGAACGCTACGGCCAGTTGCCCGTCAACACGCGCCACGAAATCGCCCGGCTCATCGGCGACATCAACCGCGCCGAAAAAAAGGATGCGCCCGAATGCGTCATGATCATCGGCCCCGGCCGCTGGGGAACCAGCAGCCCTTCGCTCGGCATCCCCGTTTCGTTCAGCGACATCAACACCGTTTCCATCCTCTGTGAAATCGTTGCCATGCACGACAACCTCGTGCCCGACGTATCGCTCGGAACCCATTTCCTCAACGAACTGGTCGAAATGAAAATGCTCTATCTCGCCCTCTTCCCGGAAAAAGGAGAGAACTATCTCAACTCCGCGTTCTTTGAAGAGGCACCCAACAAGCTGCGGGAACTCGTTCCCTCCGCCGGGAAATGGGAAGACACCGTCCGCGTCATCGATGCCGCCGACGTGGCCGAAAACGGCGGCATCCGAATCATTGCCGACGCCCTGCGCCAGACCGTCAGCTGCTACTTTAACCGGCACTAGACTTGCCAGTCAGTAGTCGCTGATCTGATTCCTTAAAACTGGGCAGATTTTAAAGAGAGTTTTCTGGAGTTGATCGAGAAGGAAGAGGGCTTCGTGTCCGATCGGCCGCCCTTTCCGGGCTGATCGATTTCAACAGCCTCTTCCACTATTCCGAACTCAAGGACCGCCTCGCCGACCTGGTCTGAAAAAAGCGTCAAACTGAAACGACGGACTCGGAGCTCATTAGTTCAGCGATCATGCCGGACATATCCCCAATCTGCACAGGTTCGACCAGCTTATTGAGTTGATAATAATTGACACAAGTTCCGCAGGCGGAAATCCCAACTCCCTTTTGTTCCAAGTGTTCGATCGCATCGAGCACTTCCGACCCATGGGCCAGCAGCTTAACGCCGGAGTTATAGAATATAATTGCCTTTGGCAGGCGATCTGCGGAACACAGCTTTCTAATGAACGAACCCATCAAGATTCTCCCCAAGCCATCGTCGCCCCGCCCCAGAAATTCACTCGAAATCAACACTGTTTTTTTCATGGCCATCCCCTCGGTTCAATTGACCGGCAAACTACAAAAACCTCACGCAAGGGATCGAGAATAAAAAAGGTTCTCATCCGCCGCCCTTCAGATATATCACTGGGAGAAACGGATTCGATCAATTCCATCTTGCAAACCAGAGAAATCTGCGGCAAATTTTCCCTGAAACAGGGAATAAGGAGGCAGACATGGATATGGCATTGCTCAAGGAATTTTTCATGTGGTGCACGATCATCAACTTCGGACTGTTCATGTGGTCGGCGATCATGTGCATACTTGCGAAAGGATTCATATATCGAGTCCATGGCAAGATGTTCGGCCTCAGTCAGGACACGGTAAACGCCATGATTTACGGCTTTCTGGGCTTCTACAAGATTGTGTTCATTGTCTTCGTGCTGGTTCCGTGGATCGCGCTGACGATCATGTGCTAAATTCGAACCACTAATCTTCGCCAATCAACACTAATTTCAGTGTAGCCAGATTTGATTAGTGAAGATTAGTGAGAATTAGTGGTTTAAAAACATCCGGTAGTTCAAATAGTCTGCCCGCATGCAAACGATACTGATTACCAACGCCCTGCTCGTCAACGAAGGCTCGCGTAAACCCGCTGACGTATTCATTAAAAACGGACGGATCGAAAAGATCGACTCCAGCCTAACCGACCAACCGGCCGACACCGTCATTGATGCAAAGGGTAAAGCGCTACTTCCAGGCATGATCGACTGCCACGTCCACTTCCGCGAACCGGGGCTGGAGCACAAGGCCGACCTGCACTCCGAAACGCGCGCAGCCGTCGCCGGCGGCGTCACCTCCATCATGGAGATGCCCAACACCAAGCCTGCCGCCACCACCAACGCCATTCTAGAAGACAAATTCAGCCTAGCCGCCACCAAGTGCGTCACCAACTATTCCTTCCACCTCGGCGCCTCCAACCACAACCTTGACGAGCTGCTCGCCATGGATCCCAAAACGGTCTGCGGCGTAAAACTTTTCATGGGCGCCTCCACCGGGAACCTACTCGTCGACCGCGCCCAGCAACTGGAAGATATCTTCGGAAAAATAGAAGCGCCCATCTCCCTGCACTGTGAAGACACCAACACGATCCGCGCAAACGAGATCGCCGCGAGAGAGAAATACGGCGAAAACATCCCCTTCTCCGAACACCCCAACATTCGCTCCGAAGCCGCGTGCTACCAATCCACCGCCCTCGCCGTCAAACTCGCCCACAAGTATGGATCGCAAATCCATGTCCTGCACCTGAGCACCGCCAAAGAGCTGAAGCTCTTCAAGCAAGGGCCCGTTGCAGAAAAGAAAATCACCGCCGAAGCCTGCCCGCACCACCTCTGGTTTTCCGCCGAGGACTACGAAACCAAAGGCGCGCTCATAAAATGCAACCCCGCCATCAAAACCGCCGCCGACCGCGCCGCGCTGCGGCAGGCGCTCGTTGATGGAACCATTGACACCGTCGGCACCGACCACGCGCCGCACCTCTGGGAGGAAAAGCAAAACCCCTACGGCTCCGCGCCCTCCGGCCTGCCCGTCATCCAAAGCGCGCTCGTTTCCCTGCTCGAATTCCTGCCGCTCGAAACCGTCGCCGAAAAAACCGCGCACAACCCCGCGCGGATTTTCCAATGCATGGAACGCGGCTTCATCCGCGAAGGCTACTTCGCCGACCTCACCCTCATCGACACCGAAACCCCGCACACCGTTTCAAAGGACAACATCGAATACAAATGCGGCTGGTCGCCCTTCGAAGGCGTAACCTTCCAATCCACCATCGCCGCCACCATCGTCTCCGGCCAGATCGCCTATGCGGAAGGGCTGGTCAACGATTCTATTCGTGGACAACGGCTATTGTTCAATCGTTCGTAGTCCCGCCTTCAGGCGGTTCTGCGCCTGACCGCTCAACCGCAGAAGCAGGGTCTCGGACCCCGCCCTACATCCTAATCATGTAGCCGCGATCCGAGATCGCGGAGACGTGGAATCGAGAAATCAGATATAATCGATATGCCCGACATACGGCCAATCATCCGCATCCGGAACCAGTCCAGCGCGGACAGGATTCTGCCGAACATATTCCCACTTCTCGGAATACGATTCATCCGAACGGAGCAGATGGTCGAAAAACTCCTTTTGCCACAGGGGAGCCTCTATCCCCAGAAGCGGACAAAGTTCCTTTGCGCTCCACTGCTTCCACGAACCGATCATGCGCGACAGACGGATCTTGTCGGCGGCATCCGTGCAAAAAAAGTGGACATGATTGGGCATCACCACATACGACCCAATCGCCCAGCCATATAGATCCAGCGACTTTGCCCAGTGCTTGCGGAGAATTTCATGCACATCCGGCCGCGCCAATAGCTTGCAGCGGTTGTGTACGCAGGCCGTCACGAAATAGCGGGGATGGTTTTGGTAGACGCAGCCTAGGCGTTGCAGGTGTTTGCGTTCCTTCATGTTGTTTCCTTTGCTGCGGAAGGTGGGGTCTTGGACCCCGCCCTACATTTCCCGTGTAGCCGCGATCCGAGATCGCGGGGCGGACGCAAAGCCGCTCCACCGAACGGCGGGGTCTCGGATCCCGCCCTACAATCTGTTCTGTTTTTTCTGGAAGGGACTCATGGCTTGGCGGGCAGCACGGCGCGGAAGCCGACGTCGTTGATCGAGTACGACGGATTGTGCCTGTGGCGGTACGCCGAACGACAGTTCCTGGCACCGCTGAACCAACCGCCGCCGCGCTTCACGCGGTACGAACCCGTCGAAGCCCCACGGGGATTCGACGAGGGTGAAGATGCATAATCCGCGCCATCACACCAATCCGAGCACCACTCCCATAGATTCCCCGCCATATCATGCAATCCATATCCATTCGGAGAAAACGATCCCACTGGGCTGGTATACGGATAATCGCCGTCATTGTGCGTTGGATGGACGGTAAACGATGTATATGAGCTGGTATCGAAGGAGTATGCCGATCCGTTCGCCCGATAATTGGCATTGCTGTGATTGATCGTATCGCCCCACCCAAACCGTTTGCCGTTCAGTCCGCCACGAGCGGCCTTTTCCCACTCCGCCTCGGTCGGCAGTCGGTATCCGTTGGTGCTGAAGTCGCAGCTCCAGTCGGTCAGGTTGTAGCAGGGCGTCCGCCCCTCCTTCTCGCTG
>DAOVNC010000194.1 GCA_030630445.1 Kiritimatiellales bacterium
ATACGCAACTCCCAGCCGAGCACGTTCTGACCGTTGGTCTGCGCAGGGACGGTAACGTGGTAGAAATGGTAGCTTTTCGGTTCCAGGGAAAGCGTGCTGTTGGTGTAGCCGTCCATCGGGATTTCAACGGGGGTGTGCGAGCCACTATCAAGGGTAAATGCGCCAAGCGCGGCGTAGGGAGAGTAGATGCCGATATACCAGATGTCGGCTTCATGATCGGGGTCTTGCAGAAACCCCAGCGTACTCGATTGGTCGTTGTGGGAAGTTTGATAAACGGTGGTATTTCCGTTCTGGCGATAGTTCCATCGGCCGGGCACAAAGTTGCGGCGGATGGCGATTTCCGCGCCGGGAATATGGGAGCTGAGTTCGAGTAGCCAGCCAAGCTGCCCGAGCTGCTGACCGATGTCCGTTACGGCAAAGTAGGTCCACCCCACGCTGTCTATCTTGTCGCTGTTCAAGGTGCTGCTGATAAAATCAATCTGGGTAATGATCGGCTCATGGTTGAGGATATTGAAATCGAATGCGTCATCGCCGTAGATGGTGACGTAGAAGGTGCCGTCGCTCAGCGAAGGCGGAACGAGTGTAATGCTGTCGCTCACGAGGGTGCTGTCCACTTCGGAAAAAACGTCGTTGTTAAAGGCGTTCGGAACCTTGTCGAGACGGACCGCCATGTCGGGATTGGTTGAGCCGACCGGCACAACGGTGACCTCCCAGGCAATCTGTTCCGGCGGCACTGTAATGCGGTAGGTCTTGAACAGGAATCCGGACTGCGACTGGCCGACCAGCGGATTGTTGTAGCTTTCATCCACGATCTCATGCTGCCGGGAGTCGAGCTGGAAGGTATCGCCGGGTTCGCCGGGAATGCCGACCAGGTAATACGTGGCACTGCCAGGCACGAGATAGTCGGGGACAAGCAGCCCCTGCCCGGTGCGGGTGCGATCATAATAGCTGGTACTGGAAGGATGGGGCGCCAGCCCATGGCGGACATAGAACGGTTCATTGAGGGTCGATGATCCTTTATCGTCCTGCAGCCACAACCGCCACGCATAGGCGGCGGCTGGAACCGTGGTCTTGAAATAGCGGATGCCTTCGGGCGGCACCTCGGCAAGCCCGCTGCCGCTGCTGTCGTCAGCGGCAAGCACGCCAAGATCCTCGGCATAGACATCGCCGGAAAGCAGGTTCCACGTCGATTCTGCTTCAGCCAGCACGAGGATATACCAAGCCTGTCCGGCTCCCGAGGTGTTTGAGAGATAGCGGGTAAAGCCGTCATCACCGACATAGGTCGAACTGTCCGTGAACGACTGCCCGCCACTGTTGATGTAGGGAAGGGCATTTTGCTTGATATAGAGGTCGGCTTCGCCGCCAACCACGTCCAGCGCGGTGCGCCATGCGGCCAGATCCGGCAGCTCGGTGGTAATCTTGAAGTAATACGCGCCGCCATCGGTATTCAGATTGGTGAACACCTCGGTGCCTGCGTCTGCCGTGCCGGGATCCCACACCAGTTCCGTCAGGTGGATATCGCCCGCAAACAGGCTCCACTCCGCACCTTCTTCGGCCTCCACGAGAATATACCACGTCTGCCCTGCCGAAAGAACCTGCATGATCGAATCGCTGCCCGTCTGTTCCGAACGATAGGTATGGTAGTTGGTGGCAACGCCAATGTTCTGGCTGACATACAGATCCGCCTCGCCGCTCTCGACCTTCAGCACCGACCGCCAATAGCCGGCCGAGGCAGGCGTGGTCTGCGTCGTAATCGAAAACAGATAGCTTCCGGCCGCGGTGCTTGAGTTGGTGAAAATCTCCGTACCGGACTGGGTGGTGCCCGGATCCCAGATCAGATTGGTTTGCGCCCCGACCGGGCGTGGATCGAACAGTCCAACGAACAATGCACATATGAAAAAACAACCGGTTTTCCTCTTCATTTTGTTCCCTCCCTGCTTCCCTTGTCGAACCCGTTCCGGAGGTTAGAACCACAAAAAAAATGTGTCAATAAAATGTAGCAGAAAACAAAGGCTATATTCCTCATCTTTAAGGTGCCTGTATTTCACACTTGCCCAAGTATAATTCAACAGAACCTCCTTGTTTACAGTGGTTTTATCCATTTCATACTTGCCCAAGTATAAAATTGATGCTCCCAAAAAAACTGTGTAGCGAGACAGCAAAGAACTCATTCTGCGGAAAAAATGGTTGCGCACTTTCAATAGCTGGAAACGTTCTGCTACATTCCCCGGAATGCAGAACAAACCCGTCATCCAGCTGTTGCCCGACCAGGTGATCAACAAGATTGCCGCCGGCGAAGTGGTCGAGCGCCCGGCCTCGGTGATGAAGGAGCTATTCGAAAACGCGCTCGACGCCGGGGCGACGCAGGTGGATGTCGAAGTGATCCGCGGCGGACGGCAATTGATTGCCATCACCGACAACGGTTGCGGCATGGATCGCGACCAGGCGTTGTTGAGCATTGAGCGGCACGCCACCAGCAAAATCCGCTCCGAGGCCGACATCGAAAATATCCATACGCTGGGCTTCCGCGGCGAAGCACTTTCCTCCATCTCGTCGGTTTCCCGTTTCACGCTCATCACCCGCCCGGAGGAGGAACTGTCCGGGACGGAGATCCAGATTGCGGGTGGCAAGATGCTCAGCGTTGAAGATATTGGCTGCCCCGTCGGCACACGTATCGAGATCCGCAACCTGTTCTTCAACGTGCCCGCGCGCCGCAAGTTCCTACGTGCCGAGCAGACCGAGCTAACACACATCCGCCAGCTCTTCCTCGTCCACGCCCTCGCCCATCCAGGCATTGGAATGAGTCTGAAAGTCGACGAGCGGATGGTCTACAATCTTCCCATGGCCGGAAAAATGGAGGATCGCATCAGCGAACTCTACAACACTGGATTCCTTGAACAATTGCTGCCGCTCGACTATTCCGACGGCGAACACACCATCACTGGATTTGCCGGCCTGCCGCAAACCGGGCGCAAGGATCGGCAGGATCAATACATCTTCGTCAACGGCCGTCCCGCTGCCGCGCCGGTAGTCTACCACGCCCTCAACGAGGCCTACCACGCGCTCATCGCCAAAGGCCGCTTCCCCGCCGTCTTCCTCTTCATCGAAATGGAACCGTCGCTCGTCGACGTCAATGTCCACCCAACCAAGAAGGAAGTCCGCTTCCGCCGCCCCAACCAGCTGCGCGACGCCGTTCTTTCCGCATTGCGAAAAGCACTCACGTTCCAAGAGCTGGAAGAGGAGCCCCCCTCTCACCCCCTCACCCCCCCACCCCCTCCAATTATTCCCGTCCGCCCCAAGTTTGAAACGCAGAAAAAGATGGATGAACTGCTCATACGACCGGAGGTCGTGGAATCTCGAATTTCGAACAAGGAACACCAAACACCGAAGGACGAGCCCCCCAAGGCCCAAAGCCTAAGGCCTAAAGCCTCCCTAGCGGCTCCGCCGCAGTCCCCCTGGGGCTGGTGCCGGATCGTCGGGCAGATTGGCGAGAGCTATGTGGTGCTCGAAACCGAAGACGGCTTTGTGCTGATGGAACCGCGCGCGGCGCACGAGCGGGTGCTGTTCGAGAAGTTCATGGCGGCGGTGCATAGGCATGCCATCCAAAAACAGGGGCTGCTCGCGCCGGAAACCATCGACCTACTACCGTCCGACGCGCAAACGGTTCGCGAAAACATCGAGGTGCTGCAGGAGCTTGGCTTCGGGGTTTCGGAGTTTGGCGGCGACACGTTTATTATCGATGCCCTACCGGTCTATGTGCAGGACGGCCCTGTTGAATCGCTGCTGGTGGAAATTGCGCGCGAACTTGAAAAAACCGGAAAGAAATCGGGTGCACGCGAGCTAGTTCAGGAACGCATTGCCCAGGCCGCCTGCCAAACGGCGGTGCGCATCAAAGACCAGCTCACGGATACCGAGATTGAAAAACTGGTGGCCGACCTGGCCAAAACGGAAATGCCCGACCCCTTCCAGGACGCGGCGCCCACCGTGATCTACACCAGCTTCACCGAGCTCAACCGCAAGTTTAGCCGGGAGTAGGGAGGAGGCTTTAGACTTGAGGCCTTAAGGCTTTGGGACTGGACGGCTCTGAACCCTTGACTCTCAGCAAACAAAATCACGCATCAATCGTCACGTTTCACGTTCATCAGGCAAACAGTCCGGTGCGTTTTTTGTACCGAAGAAGGTCGGGATGTGTTTCGATTTGTGCTTTGTAGTGCGCCGTCGACTTGTCGTAGCGCTCGCGTTCGAAGCCGTTGAACGCCTCGCGATTGACCTGCTTCAACTGCTCAAAGGCAGCTCCGGCAATCTCCAATGTATTGAGCATGCAACAAATGATGTCGCGGGCGCGACGCTCGTATTCCTCGGCCTGAAGGGCAACGGAGGCATGGTTGACCTCGAGGAAGGAGAAGAAGAAACTGTCGTTCGCCTCGACGGAGTGCTTCAGGTTAAGCATCGACAGGACGGCCTTCACGTTCCCGGCCAGCATATTGATAAAGTTGCAGAACTGCCCGTCCTTCTCGTTCTTTCCATTGTCCCGGACGGCAAACCGGCCATGTCCGCGGGCGGTACGCAGAACAAAGAGGATTTCTTCGTAGTCGCCCACGAGCAACGCCTGCGACGCCATGTGCTTGGGATCTTTCAGCAACTGGATGGCGTGCTCGTAGTGGATATCCCGCAACGCCAGATGAACCGGACGGTTCTGCTCGAAATGGTTAATCGCTTTCACATCGGATAGGTTAGCAAAGCTGACAACACATCCCAGCCTTTAATGTGTTTCTTTAGCCGTAATCTTACCGATTACGGAGGGCAATGTTACTGGTTATTTGTTATCAGGCTGATGGGCAACGGCTTTGATGGATTCTCGATCATGTCATCCGCCTTGGGGGTTTTTCGAAAGTTTTCGAACCAGATAACCAATAACCGGAACCGATAACTCTGGAACCGTAAGGTTACGGTCTTTAGGCCATGGTGCGGTCGCTGGCGCTCGCAATGCCCCGTCCCGATGTCGTCAACTGATTGGCCAGCACCCGCACCTTTTCGCATAAGCCATTCAAAACCAGCGACACCGGCAACTCGCTGCCCCCCACGCTTTCCATCAATTCCTGCATATTCATTCGATAAACCACCGTTGGTTCCTGTGCAATCAGCGTGGCATATTGCGGCGTCTCCTCCACCACCCCGAGGATGCCCACCACCTCGCCGGCCCCCATGCTTCCGAGCGGCGCCTCCCGGCCATTCACCTCGCGCGACGCACGCACCCGCCCCGACTTGATGATGTACATTTCATCGACCGGATCGCCCTCGCGGATAAGCACCTCCCCCCGGCCAAAAGAAAATAGCTTCCTATTCACCTTCCGAACGGCCACCTCCTTGCGGATAAATGCATAGATGCCACGAACCGTAATTCCAACCACAGCTCCCGTCACCACGCCTGCTGTGTTGGCCACCATATCCATCACGGAAAACTGCCGTCCCGTATACCGCTGCAAAAACTCGATCACCACACCCATGCAGACCAAGCCAAGCAATCCCGGAACAAAAAGAAGCGGGCGCAACGCCAGCACAAACGTCGTCGACAGAAGAAAGTAGCCCGAAAAATGAATGATCTTATCCAGCGGAATCGTCTGCGGCTGGCGCCCCACGAGCGACTCCATAAACGCCAAGGCAACGCCAATAACCGCAACCAGAAAAATCAGATACCGCGTGCGCGGCCCAATATCGAAAACCGACAGCGACACCAAAGCCAGCTGATAATCGTTCACCACTCCGTCCTTCACATTCCGTCCCATTATTCCGTCTCCTTTGCATTCATAACCGGCGACGAGGAAGTATCGGCCACTTTCCCTAGTTTTCCTCAATTCGGTACAGGTGGGTCTTGGTTCGCAGGAACAGGGCCTTGCCCGCCACTGCGGGCGAAGCCATGAAGCCGGATTCCAACCGGTTCTCGGCCAGCGTCTCGAAGCTTCGACCCGCGCGAACCACCGAGGTTTTACCATTCACACTGAAATAATAGATTCGATCGCCGTCACAAACCGGCGAGGCCAGGTGGTTGCCCCCGATTCGTTCGCGCCAGACGGTTTTTCCGGTTTCAATGTCGAGGCAGGTAACCGCCCCCCGGTTGCCAACCATGACGACGAGGCCGTCCACCACAATGGGCGACGGGGTTGTGGGGACGTCCTTGCTCTCGAAGCGCCAAGCCACATGCGTATCCGTAACATCGCCTGTTCCGTCCGGGCGGATTGCCAACATTTCAACCGTGCGGTAGCCCGTGGTGGCCAGCACCAGCCCATTGCCGAACACGGGGCTGACCGAAGAGGTATGCCCGCCGTGGCGAACCTTCCAGATTTCCCGACCGGTCCGGGGATCGTAGGCAAACATGGCCGTGGAGGCCAAACTGATCAACTGATCCTTCCCGTCGACCTTAATGAGTAGCGGAGAGGCAAAGGCCTTGCGAAAATCCCCGTTGCTTTTCGGCTGGCCGTTTTTATCGAGATCATTCCACTCGATATTCCGATCCGTCCGCCACACGGTTTCTCCGGTCTGTTTGTCGAGGGCGGTCACATATTGCTGATCCACGCCATCGAAGGTCAGGATCAGCAGGTCCTCATAGAGAGTCGCCGACGAGCCCGGCCCGCGATAATGACGGCACGGAAGGTCGTCGCGTTTCCAGACCACCTTGGCCGTGGCCGTGTCCAGGCAAGCCGTGCCATAGCTCCCAAAATGGATATACACCCGCCCGGATTCAATGGCCGGCGACGATGCGGCGTAGCAATTGACGCTGTTTCCAAGGGGTTCCGGGGTGTCGCAGTGGAAAAGGTGTTTTTCGAAAAGCATCCTGCCCGTCCCGGCATCGATGCAAAAGGCATGGAAATCGTGGC
>DAOVNC010000268.1 GCA_030630445.1 Kiritimatiellales bacterium
GAGTGGGAAGACGAAGATTTCCAGTTAACAAAATGCAGGCTCCATTTCACGAAGTACAACGACACGCTTTACGTCTGCATGCCCGTTGAGCCGGGTGAGACCAACCAATACCTCTTCATGGAATTTACGGTGGATGACGGTAAGGCCTTGGTCTGGGCTCCCGACGAGGATGTTTTCGAGGAGCTGGTTGAAATGGACATTTTGTCGGGAGAGGTGAACTCGAGTGGTGTTGAGCTGGGGGGTCCCGCCAAAGAAATCCTGGAACTCATCTCCACCAACTCCGCCGCGTTCAACTACAAGGAACCGACGCAACTTCGGAAGTTGAGGTAGTGTTGCATCCTAGGCAAACAGGCCGGACATGAGGTCGGAGCCCATTTCGTCTTTTCAGAACCGGGAAATCCATCGACAGGCAAGGTGCATTGAGCTAGCTTTCCAAAGCGTTGGGAGCAATCCAGCATTAGGCGTGAAAAACGGTGCGGAGGGATGGAAGTGTCTACAAGTGAAAATCTAACCATGATCGACCTGTTTGCCGGGGCTGGCGGCTTGTCCGAAGGCTTGTCCGAGGTAGGTTTTAAAAGCCTATATGCCAACGAAATCAAGAAACGCTACTCCGAAACCTACGCCGTCAACCATCCCGGCACGGTTGTTGACCAACGTGATATCCGATTGGTCGATGCCGGCGCTGTACGGGGAAGGCTTGGAATCAAGCGCGGCGAACTGGATTTGATTGCGGGGGGGCCTCCGTGCCAGGGCTATTCCATCAATGCACCTGTTCGTTCAACAGAGGATGCACGCAATCATTTGTTCAAGGAATACCTTCGGTTTGTTGAAGAGTTCTTCCCTCAGGCGGTTCTTATTGAAAATGTGCCGGGGCTAGTGTCATTTGAAGGTGGGCTGACGCTTGAGGCCATACTTGGCAGTCTCGAAAAGCTCGGATACCAGTCGGATGTCAGAATTCTGTATGCCCCGCATTATGGTGTGCCGCAAACCCGCTGGCGGACAATTGTCATCGGGATACGAAGCGGGCAGCCTGTGGGCAACGCCTTTCCCGAACCCATCAGGCAGGCGCCGCTCAGGATTAACTTCACTGCACGTTTTGAGGGACGAAATATCGTGGCACTTCCCAAGACGCTTGAGTTACCGCAGTTTGTGTCTGTTAAAGATGCTATTGACGACCTCCCGGTTCTGGAAAACGGGCAGATCGGCGCCCTTATGAAACGCTACAGGACAACCCCGCAGAATGATTTCCAACGTGCATTGCGCGGAAGTGCCGGACGAGTGACCCACCATGAAGCGGCGCGGCTGAGCAGCATTAATCTGGAGCGAATGAGCCACATACCTCCGGGCGGAAACTGGACAAATATTCCGATCGGTTTGTTACCGAAAGGAATGCAGCGCGCCCGGCGCTCGGATCATACGAAACGCTATGGACGAGTGGCTCCCGATGGGCTGGCCTCTACGATTCTAACTAAATGCGACCCTCATTGGGGGGCATACTTCCACTACAGTCAGGATCGTGCCTTTACGGTTCGCGAAGCGGCAAGAATTCAAACCTTTCCGGATTCATTCCTGTTCGCAGGATCGCGCGTGGAACAGTATGAGCAGGTAGGCAATGCGGTTCCACCATTTCTGGCGGCAGCCATCGGGCAATCGCTTGTCGGGGCGCTGGGCCATGAGACGGTAGAACTTTCAAGGGCAATATAATGGCAGGAACTATTTGGGAATTCTTCGGTTATCGGGCAGAAGACAGATCCACCGAGGCGCAAGAGGCAAAAGGCCGGTCAAGATGTCCGATCATTAACGATACGTGCGAGAAATCCTTTAACGACGGAATCATCTCGGGCGTTTGCACCATAAAGCCAATGACAACGAATCCCGTGATCTGTTGTCCGATTCGCCTGTATGCCGATGGCTACAAAATTCTGCACGACATTTCGGCCAAGGCTTTTGGCGGCAACCTAAAACTTGTTCCGGGCGGCGATGCCGTATCCCGCGCCAAGACCGCCAAAGAACCCTGCGTTGCCGTGTTCGGAAAGCGGTGGGGAGGCGAATTGCGCCTTCCGCAAAAATCAGGGGTTGGCGGTTATTTCGTAGATTGGGTGTTGGCGAAGATCGATGCTACCGGGGAACTGGAAGAGTTTGTCGCGGTAGAAGTTCAAACCATCGATACCACGGGCAATTACAGGAACGGGTATTCGGCGCTTATTAATGACGGTGAAATCGTGAAGACAACAGCCGGCCTCAATTGGGAAAACGTATCCAAGCGCATATTGCCCCAACTCATCTACAAGGGACAAATTCTCCAGCGGGAAGAGCTCTGCAAAAAGGGGTTGTTCTTCGTTTCTCCGGAACCGGTTTTCGGTCGCATTATGAAGCGCCTAGGCGGCCAAGAGGGGCTGATCAGATATGCCCTCCAGCCCGCATCGATTACTTTTGTGGTTTATAACCATGACCATGAGGTCGGTTCGGATGAGGGTTGCCTGGTTCCTCTGAAAGAAACGCTTACCCACTCGACTACGGTATACAAGCTACAAGAGGCCTTCAACAACGTTACTCTTCCCGAGGAAAACGTCTACCGCGATGCCATCCTCAAAGCGCTTGGGTAGGAACCTGGTTCACTGCTCGATCTGTAAACATCCCACAACTAGGCAAACAGGCCGGACATGAGGTCGGAGCCCATTTCGTCGAGGCCTTTCATCTGCTTGGTGGATTCGAGCAGGTCGGAGAGGGAAAGCAGTTCTTCGAGCAGGATCATGCGGGCGATGTGCTGGTTGGCCGCCGGCACGTTGACTTGCAGCTGGTTGCCGTCGCTGATGAGCGTGAAGGCGATGTCGTCCTTGAGCACGCGGTAGGTCGGGGTGTCGGTGTGCAGGTGGTGCACGAAAAACTCTTCGTCCTGCAGGGCGCGGACAAAGCGGTTGATCAAGAATTCGGTGATGTCGCGCGAGGGGAATTCGAGGACGATGGTCTCGACGTCGTCGCCGGTGCCTTCCATCTCCTTGCGGAGTCCGGAGCCGCCTTCGAACGACTTCACCAACAACGGCGGTGCGAGCATGGTGGTGATGACGGTCATCATGATGGCGACGCCGAAAATTCCTTGGTTGATGATGCCGCTAGACAACCCAATGCCCGCGATAATCAACGCCACCTCGCCGCGCGGCAGCATGCCGAGCCCGATGCGCAGCGAGCCGCGCAGATTGAATTTCATGAGAAACGCCGGCAGGCCGCAACCGACCACCTTGGAGGCGATGGCCAAGAGCGAGTAGACCGAGCCAAAGAGCAGCACCGGCTTCATGACGGAAAAGTCGACCATCATGCCCATGACGCAGAAGAAGATGGGAACGAGAATGTTGTAGATGCCTTGCAGATGCTGTTCGATTTCATGCGCAAGATCGGTGCGCGACAGGGCCAGCCCCATGATGTAGGCGCCGATGATCATGGCCAGGCCGGCCATTTCGGCGAGCCCGGCGAGGAGCAGCGCAAGGCCGAAGCAGATGGCCACAATGATTTCGGTGGATTTAAACTTCTTGATCGCCGCCGTAATCTTGCGGGCAAAGACGAGGCCGAGCGATGTAACCACCACGAAGAACCCGATCGCCTTGGCGGCAATGATGCCGATTTCTCCCCAGTTGACTTCACCGCCGCCCATGCTGACCTTGGCCATGCCCATCACGATGGCGAGGGTGACAATGCCGAGCACATCGTCGAACACGGCGCCCGCCAAAATCGTAACGCCCTCGGGCGAGGACATCTTTTGTTTCTCCGCCAGAATGCGCGCGGTGATCCCGACGGAGGTGGCTACGGAGATTACCCCGAGGAACAACGCGGCCGGATCCATGAACGAGTCGATGCCGTTGCCCTGCCACAGGACGGCCAGCATGTCGCCGAGCACAAACGCGGCCAAGAGTCCGCCGAGGCCAACTACCGAGCCGACGACGGAGTAGCGCAGGAACGCGGCGAGGTCGGTCTCAAGCCCGGCGAGGAACAGCAGGATGATCGAGGCGAGCGTGGCGATGCCATACAGCTCGGTCGAGGCCGCAAACCCGGCATTTTCCGCGAAGAAAACCCCGAGGCCCGGAAGGTCGATCATGCCGCCCAGCGCATAGGGGCCAATCGCCATGCCGGAGGCTAGCTCGCCCAGAACGGAAGGCATTTTGAGGAAGCGCTGGAAAAGATAGCCACCAATTTTGGCCACAATAATGATGACGGCCAGTTGAAGGATCAGGTGCATCATCATGTGCGTGATGCCATGTCCGGCGGCTTCGGCGGCATGCACAGCGGCTTCACCGGCTTGGTGGACAAGGTTGGTGGCGGCTTCCGGCATGGCGGTCTATTTCCCGGTAAGGAGTTCGTGGATTTCGTTGTGCGTCTGGCAGGCCAACAGCTTTTCGCGTTCGGATGCCTGCCCGATCAAGCGGCTGACTTCGGCCAAAAACTGCATGTGCGGCCCCCGGCGCTTGAGCGAGGAAATGGTCATGATGAAAATCGTGCAAGGTTCGCCATCCATGGAATCGAAATCGACCCCGGCCTTGTTCAGTCCCACGGCGGCGACCAGCGCCGTCACCGCATCCGTCTTCCCATGCGGAATGGCCACACCGTTTTGCATGCCGGTCGACATCTTGGCCTCGCGCTCAAAGATTGCTTCCAGCACGGCTTCCCGATTCTTGATCTTCCCGGCGGCGACCAAGCGGTCGACCATTTCCTCAATGATGCCCTGCTTGGTATCGGCCGTGAGATCGACCCACACAGTATCCGGTGATAGCACTTTTTTCAGATTCATTTCCCAGCCAACCTTTTCGACTAAACGAAAGGGAGGCATTGTGGGAATATTCGGGAAGAGGTCAACCGTTTTCTGGGACACCGTTTTTCCGAGTCGGTAGGAGGTCTCGGCACGGGAGTTACTTTTCAAGCCTTGGAGTTCCATCGCATACCCACCTTCCGCCTCGTTGAATCAATTAGAATAATGGCGAAAGGAATCATTCAGGGAGACACGCAACTTTACCGCTATTTCCGCGCTTCCCGGCGGAGGGTTTTTATTTTCCAGCCGGCTTTGTTGGCCAGATATTTTGGATCTTTCCTTCTGTTTGAAACGACTTCTTGTCTCCGGGAAGGCGCAAAAAATATATCGTATATGATATAAAAAGGAGTTATTTTGGTCGAAA
>DAOVNC010000097.1 GCA_030630445.1 Kiritimatiellales bacterium
AGGCCGATGACGCCTTTGAGGACAAGGGTGTAGTCGAGGCGCTGCTCTTCGGTGAGTTCCCCGAGGGCGATGGTGCGGGTGATGTCGGTGGTTCCGCCGGGATATTGCCCGCCGGAATCGATGAGGAAGAAGCCGTTCGACTGGAGGGTGGCGCATGTTTCGGGGATCGGGCCGTAGTGCATCATCGCGGCGTTGGCGCCATAGGCTGAAATGGAGTCGAAGCTGAGGTCAACACACTCGGGGTTGCTTCTGCGGAAGCTTTCGAGCTGGTCGGCCGCCGCGCATTCGGTCAAACCGCCCTGAGGCAGTTGCTCTTCGAGCCACTTCAAAAAACGAACCATTGCAACGCCGTCGAACTCTTGGACCTTGGCCCAGTTTTCGAGCTGCACGCTGTTTTTGCGCGCCTTCGGAAGGTCGGTCAGATCGATGTCTTCAATCACGATGCACTCCGCAGGAATACACTGGCGCAGGTACGCGTTGACCCGGCGGTCATCGAGATAGACGGACTGCTCCGTCGGTAGCGCCTTGAGTGCGTCGGCAATGGAGGAGTAGGGCGAAACCTCCACCCCGCTCTCGGCCAGCTCGGCGCGCACGGCGTCCGAAATCTTGGCCTCGTCCACAAAAAGACGGGCATCATCAGAAGATATTAACGCATAGGCCGCCACAACGGGGCAACGGGGAATGTCGCCGCCACGAATATTGAACAGCCAGGCCATATCGTATAGGAAGCTGACCAAATAATGATCCGCATCCTTTTTGTCCATGGCCTTCCTGATCTCCTCCAGTTTTTCCGAGGTGGAGCAGCCCGTGTATTCAATCCCGTGCAGACGAACCGGAGCGTCGGGAACCGGTGGACGGTCCGTCCAAAGCGCGGAAATCAGATCGCAATCGGTAACCAGCCGAATCTCTTTTTTATCCAGCTTTTTCTTCCACTCCTTCGCCTGCGCCGCAGTCAGTTGTCGGCCGTCAATCGCCACCACGCCGCCCTCCTTCACGTTTTCGCAGACCCAGTCGATCAGCGTCGGCACCTCGGGCATACGCATCCGGAAAAGATCGATCCCCGAGCCTTCCAGCTGCTGCTCGGCCTGGATAAAATAGCGCCCGTCCGTCCACAGCCCCGCCGTCTCGCGGAGAATCGCCGCGGTTCCGGCCGACCCCGTGAACCCGCTGATCCACTCGCGGCATTTCCAATGGGCGTCCACATACTCGCTTTGATGCGGATCGGCGGCCGGAACAATATAGGCGTCAAACTGGTTGTCGGCCATAAGGCCGCGAAGGTGCTGCAGGTTTTTCTGGATGTTGATTTTCATGGGTGGCGCTCCGTGCTCAAAGGGGGTGGAAACAAAAAAACCGCCCGGCGGAAATCCGCGGGGCAGTTTTGTTTTTGGCTGGCGGATCTACTCTTCGACGACGGAAAAGTCTTCCTTGCCAACGCCGCACTCGGGGCATTCCCAATCGTCGGGAATATCTTCAAAGGCGGTTCCGGGGGCGAGACCGCTGTCGGGGTCGCCGATTTCCGGATCGTAGATCCAGCCACATACGTCGCAGATGTATTTCTTCATGGTCTTTACTCCTTGGTTGGAAAAGTGGGTCGATGATCCCCGTCTTTGGCGTTTGCCGCAAGGCGATTTTGCCCCGAATTTCTAGTCGGCAAACTGCTCGGCATACTTGCCCATGGCGCGTCCGGCCTCGCGGCACTCCTCCAGCAGCTCTGGCGTGGGGACATACTGCGCACGGATGGGTTCGTGCATGGTTTCGATCTTCATCTCCTCCATGGCCTGTCCGATTTCCGTGGGGCCACCGCGCTTGCTCCAGCCATAGGAGCCGAAGGCAAAGCCTTGCTTGTTGGTCGGGCGCAACCCTTTCATATAGCAGAGTACGCTGGCCATGCTGGGCATGATCCCGTTGTTGAGCGTGGGCGAGCCAATGGCAAGGGTCGCGCAGTCAAGAACCTCCGTCACGATGCGGGTCATGTGGGTGGAGTCGACATTGAAGAGTTGCGCCTCGACGTTGCATTCCTGCGCGCCTTCGAGGATGGCCTCGGCCATCCGCTCGGTGGCCTTCCACATGGTGGCATAAAGGACGACCACCTTGGGAACCGGCTTGCAGACCACGTATTTCTGGTAGGCCTCGAACACCTCTTTGATGTGGCTGCGCCAAATGACCCCGTGGCTCGGGGCGATCATTTCGATCTCCATCTGCGCGGCGCGCTCCATGGTCTGGGCGATCGGGCGGCCGTAGAGCATCACGATGTTGGCGTAGTAGGCCTTGGCTTCCTGCAGGATAACGTCGAGCGGCTCTTCGTCGTCGAACCGGAAGGCGGAGGCATGGTGCTGGCCGAAGGCATCCATCGAGAAAAGCAGCTTTTCTTCCGGGACATAGGTGAACATGGATTCCGGCCAATGCACCATCGGCGTGTTGATGAACGAAAGCGTGCGCCGACCGAGCGAAATCGTATCGCCGTCCTCGACGACATGCCACTTCCAGGCGGCCGTGTCGTAGTGTTTTTCGAGGGCCTCCTTGCACTTGGCGTTACAGACAAGCTCGGCCTGCGGGCAGGCCTTCATGACGGAGGGCAGGCCGCCGGAGTGGTCGGGCTCGGCATGGTTGCAGACCACATAGTCGATCCGGGAAAGGTCGGTCAGCGCGCGAATGTGGTCGAGGTATTTTTCGACGTAGGGAGCCTTCACGGCGTCGATCACGGCGGTTTTTTCATCGCGGATCAGATACGCGTTGTAGGTGGATCCGCTCTCGGTTTTGTAGCCGTGGAAATCGCGCACGGTCCAGTCGATGTAGCCAACCCAGTCGATTCCGTCCTTCAATGTGATATTCATTTTTTGATTGCTCTCCCGTTGGATTCCTCCGCCAGCTGCGCCAGCGTGGTTTTTTCAAAATAGTCCCGTACCTGCCGGGCCAATCCCGGCAGCAATGACCCCAAAACACAATCGGCCCGCGGGCACTTCTTTTTCCCGAAAAGGCATGGATGGCACGTCATTGGCCCCTCCATAACCTCGTAGATTTTAAGCAGGGTGATCTTTGCCGGCTTCTTGGCCAGCCTGACGCCGCCCGTCGGACCCCGGAGCGAACGAAGCAGCCCCGCCTTCGTCAACCGGTGATGCACCTTGGCCAAGTGGTGCTTCGATGCATCGAAGATCTCCGCGATCTCGGCCGTCGTCGCCCGACCCTCCGGCACGATGGCCAAATGCACCATCGTGTGCAGCGCCAGTGCCGTCGCATCTGAAATTTTAAGGATATCCGCCACGTTTCGTCTCTCGCCAAATAGGTATTGGCGTACCGATTTACGGAAATCCCCGCAAAAACGCAACCCAAAGCAGCGATTAAATCCCGGTGGCTTGGTTCCCCTGCGCATCGAGGCCCCTAACGACGGCGGCCCTCGGAACCTTCGCTTTCATCGCTCAATGCCGAACGTTAAGACCCGTCCCCTTCATCCACCAACCCTTTGGTTATTCAGGGCCGTATATTCCAAATCCGGGACCGGCCGGGCTGCCGTATAGCTTGCCGCGTGCCTCGCCGAAAGGATCGTTGGCGATAATCTGAACGGCAGCAAAGGAGCCATATCTTTCAGGACCGATTTCAACGCCATCCTCGGTATACCAAACCCCGTCCACTTTTATGGCGGTGCTTGGAGGGGTGATAATCTTTATGAAATAGTTCCAGTCGGCCTGTTTTATTTTGCCGTTGAGCACCACTTCATAGGTGCCGGATCGATGGTTGGTAACCCATGCGCCTGACCCGGTGTAGGTTGGGTAGCCGAAGTGGCGATCAAGATTACCGTCCGGAACAAGGCCTCCCGAATCGTCTCCCCGGTCTTGGTTGCTTAACCACGCATCATTCCACTTCATCCCCAGATCGATATCGCGACTTTCCCAATACCACCAGGCCGACAGCATGGTTTCGGCCTCCTCCACCGTTGCGGCAAGACCTTCATCCACCAACGCTTGATAATACGCCTCGGTATCGCCCCAATAGGGAGGATAACCATCACCGCCAAGATAAACATTGGCAAAGGAGCCGTTGAATTTATGGGCCTGGTAGTTGTATCCGTAAATATCGGTTCCCACTATTCTTGGCCATCCCTCGAGGTAGTGACCCGCAGGGTAAAAGATAGACGGCTCCTTATCCTTAAGGGTTGCCGCTTGAACCAAGCCTCCATAGACCATGCAGCAAAAAACGAATAGCATTATTGTTTTGCCCGTTCTCATCCCATTCTCCTTTACGTTAAATCGGGCTTAACATGGGGCGAATCTTTGGTGCCCGCTCCAAATAAGCGCCCGAACTGGCTTTACGCTATAGAGAACTGCGTAAAAAAAGTCAATCAAACCTCCCTCCTCGCTTCCCATCAGCCGGAGCTTGAGTTGGGCTACCCTGTAGCCTTTAATGGCTCGGATGAAAGTTTTACTGATCACGCCTCCGCTGCTTCAGCCCAATACGCCGTATGCCGCTACGCCGCTGCTCACGGCTTGGTTGCAGGCCAATGGGCACGAAGCGGTCCAAGCCGACCTTTCGCTGGAACTGCTGCTTAAATTGTTTTCAAAAGAGGGGGTGGCGGCGCTCTGCCGGGCGGTGGAAGCGTGCGCGGAGGCAGGTGAATTTCTAGCGGCGGGGCAAGATTACCTTGAAACCATTGATGAGGTTATCGCTTTTCTGCAGGATCGTAATCCGGCGGCATCCAAAAAGATTACGCGGCGCGGCTGGCTTCCCGAAGGCCCTCACCTATTCCATGCGTACGAACAGGACGAAGAGTTCGGCTGGAACTTCCGCGGCCTCGACGAAGCAGATCGCGCCCGGCATCTGGCCAGCCTTTATCTCGACGACCTCGCCGAAGCCGCCAAGCTGGCCGATCCCGCCTTTGGGTTTTCCCGCTATGCCGAAAAGCTCGCCGCCAGCCTTCCCCGGTTCGACAGGCTGAGGGAGGCGCTGGAGGCACCGCCGACCCTGTTTTCCGCATGGCTGGAAGAATTAACCGATGGCCAGATGCAAAAGCATGCGCCGGACATGGTCGCCCTGACGGTTCCGTTTCCGGGCTGTCTATTGGGTGCGTTGAGCATTGCCCGCCGAATCAAGCAAACCTTTCCCGACGTCGGCATCAGCCTCGGGGGCGGCTATGCGAATACGGAGCTGCGCGAACTGCGCAATGCGGGAATCTTCGACTATGTCGATCACATCACCCTCGATAGCGGGATGCTCCCGTTGCTGCAACTGGCCAATCGGGCCACGCCCATACGAACTTTTGTGCGCGAGGACGGTGTCGTCCGGTTTTATGAAGGCGATTCCCAGCCCATTGCGCACAATGCACTGCCCGCTCCCGTGTATGACGGCCTAGAGCTGAACCGCTATTTTGGCCTGTTTGAAATGCTCAATCCGGTTACGCGGCTTTGGTCGGACGGTCGCTGGAACAAACTCATGCTGGCGCACGGCTGCTGCTGGCGGCGCTGCGAATTCTGCGACACCTCGGTTGATTATATCCGCCGCTACGACCCCGCCGAGCCGACCGCGATCTGCGATTGGATCGAGGCGATGATTGCACAGAGCGGCTTTAATGGTTTTCATTTCGTGGACGAATCCTTGCCTCCTGCCCTGCTGGACGGATTATGCGACGAAATCCTGTGCCGCGGACTCAAGATCGAGTGGTGGGGCAATATTCGTTTTGAATCCCGCTTTTCCAACGCGTTGATTCAGAAAATGGCGGCGGCCGGCTGCATCGCCGTGACTGGCGGACTCGAAACCTGCCACGACCGGACGTTAAAACTGATGCGCAAGGGGATCACGGTAGGTGGTGCAATCCGAGTGCTTGAAAATTTTGCGGATGCGGGGATCATGACTCACGCCTATCTGATGTATGGTTTCCCGACCCAAACCGAAGAGGAAACCCTCCGGGCGCTGGAAACCATTCGTCGCCTGTTCGACGCAGGCGCCCTGCACTCCGCCTTTTGGCACCGTTTCGCCCTCACCGCACACAGCGCGATTGCCCGCAACCCCGCAAAATATTCCATCACGCTAAAGGAACCGCCGCCCGCCGACTTTGCCCGCAACGAAATCCCGTTCGACGGACATCTCGACCACGATCCCGAAACCCTCGGCGAAGCCCTGCGCGCCGCCACCTATAACTACATGCACGGCATCGGCTTCGATTGCCCCGTCGATCAATGGATGGAAACGCGAATGGACTGACACCCGTTCTAGGGCTTTACCAACCGATAGAACATCGTCGGTGCCGTGACGGGGACAACAACGGGATTGGTGCTGCCACTGGCCGAGTCCACCCAGTTGCTCGAAAGGCTCGGCGTTTCCTGGAGCACAAAGCCCGGAAGATCCGGCCCCACCCATGACAGGATAAAATCAGATGAGCCGGGGGTCATGCTCAGCGTTGTGTTGGTCGGCGAGATACTTCCGCTTATGAAAACCCCTTTGTAAAACCCATCGCCGCCGATATCATACTTACTCCCGCCTACGCCGAGAGTAAGCAATGACGATGTCGTGGGCGTGAGAGGCTGTTCTAAAACGAGAGAAATATCTAGCCCGTCGCTATCGAGGTTGTTCGTGAGCGTGATTTCGATAGAACTTCCAATATCAAAGCTGACCCCAAGGTCGTTTTCATCATGCCGGGGAATATCCAAGGAGATAAATTCACCGTCCCCATTCTCAAAGTCACCGATCTCGTAGGTCCATGAGAATATCCCCGTCATTTGTTCCAGATCCTCCAGAATGACGTTATCCAATGAATAGTACACGGTCTCAGCCTGCGCGTTAAACGCGGCGAGATTGATACAACCGAAAATCATCCAGAAATAGACTTTTCTCGCAGTAGTAAAGCAACTTCGGTATTTCATACATGCTCCTTTCAGTTAGGCATACACGTCATAATCAGACGCATTCCAACCATGCGCCATTAACTATAGATCCGGCGGATAAATATTGAGACCATCAACCAAGGTGTAGAGACCGCCTACCCGGAGGGAGGGGTGCTTTGCGGCAGGGCAACGCTTTCCCCTGCGGGGTGAAGCGTTCTCTACACCATCGAGTTATTCCTTTCTTTGCGGCCATCAACCCCTACTGCCGAGTCACAATATATTCATGCCGGAGCAATAAACAGGCAATCGCTTCTCAGGCGCTATGATTGTGCAACCGTTTGGATCTACAGGAAACAGGATCGTGCTTTGCGGGAATTGGGTTCGAGTCGTCTATGACGATCCGAACCCGGTTCGATGAACCTAATGGGAGCGACCAAGGTGCCATACAAGTGGCTCACTCTCCCTGCCTGACCTCGATGATCTCATCCGCCACACCGCCGTGGGCCTCACGGTGAACTGCCTCGGCCGCCTCTTTGTTCGGGGCATTGCAAAGGCAGAAGATGGCACCCTCTGCTTCGCTGTACCAGTAGCTAACGAATTCAACGCCGTGCTTTGCCTGCACCTCCAGATCCTTCCGGTGTGCTTCGTCCAGTGCTTCCTGGGTGATTCCTTCCACGTTCCTGTGGATGTCCATGTATAATGGCATAATTAACCTCGCTTTCCTGTTGGTTGTTGGTGTTTCTCTCCTTTCCCTGCCCTCACTGAATACCCCATCGGCAAATCAGCCAAAAACAATGTCCCCCTTCATGCTGTAGAGAATAAAGAGCACTTCCTCCTGCTCCCTCTGCCCGACATTGTTTTTGCTCAAAGCCTTCAGGGCATCATCCAGCACCGCCACAAACTCGGCGGCATCGATGTTCATTCCCTTGTGCGCTGCCACCATGTCCCTGCCCTCGTAGACTTCGGGGCCACCGGTTCCGGTGATGAAGAACGTGGCGGCAGCATTCTTCAGCGTATCTACATCGCTCTCTGCGAAACGGGTTGCAATCCGTGGATTGACCAGATGGTTGTCCACCAGGTCGCTTGCGATCTGTGTGATGCCTTCCGTACCGCCCAGTCTTTCGTACAACGATGCTTCCATGGCTTTACTCCTTGGCTATTGCCGGCTTGTCTATCGGCTGCGCATTTCCTTGTTGCAACAAGATCTAAATAGTCCCATATGGAATGGATGTCCAGAAATAAATGAAGATGTCACTACTGCCCGGTAAAAGTTTCATAGGACATCCCTGCCCCTGATCCCACTATTGGCCGGTATCCGCGTTTCGCGCGTTCCCTTTTGCCTTCGACGGTGTCGACGGCGAAGGGGTTTTCGCTTTGCGCGGTTGCTTTACTTTTGGCGTTGGATTGGAACGGTTGTTCTGCACCTGCTTTCGGGCCGGGCTATTCGAATTGTTTTTTTTCGGTGTGACAACATTGTTGCGTTCCTGCTGCCGGGGGGCGGCACGTGGTGTTTGCTTCTGCGGGGTCTGCGGTGATTGAGGAGTCGATTCCCGGTTGTTGTTTTGTCCCCCATTCCACGTCTTTGGAGTCCCGCTACTACGCTCGGGACGCTGAGCATTACCGCGCGTTGTTGACGGCGCTATTTTTTGAGGTGCTGTTTTTTGAGGCGAAGCATGGCTCGGGCGATTTATGATCGGCGTGCGCCCATCCCGGTCTACCCGTTCATGTTGCTTGTCGCGCACGACGCGGCCTTTCGCCTGATGGATGGATACGGGACGGATTTCCTGTCGGGTAGCAGCAGAGATGTCACGATGCGGAATTCCGGAGTTGGTGATCCTTCGATTTTTTTGGTCATAGTTGATCTTGTGGAAGACGGTCGTGCGGTCGTAGATTCTCACCGCTTCCCCGCGGCCGATGCGATGGCGCCACGGTTTCGGATCGCAAAAATTCCTGGTTGAAACGAACGTGAATGCGCTGGCATTCAATCCAAAGTTAAAGCCAACCGCTACCGTGCTTCCGCGATATACAAACCCGACGCCGGACCGATAAACCGCAAAGGGCGGCAACGGTGCCCAGCCGCAGTAGTCCCGGTCGTATCGCCAGCATACCCACGAGGGGGCCCAGACGGTATCCGGCCACCAGCACCAGCCATGGCGCGAATGATGGAACCATCGACCGTAGTGGAACGTCGCCCACCCCCAAGAATAGCCGGACCTCCAGTACCAGCCGTGGTCGGTGTAGATCCAGCGTCCATTGTCGCAATAGGGCTGCCAGCCGGTGTTGTAGACGTTAACCGTTGGTCGCCAGCACCGGCCATACCCATCGATATCCACCCACACACCATAAGGTGAAAGTGTATCGTAAAAATCGTCCGCCGCGACCTCCGGCGGTTGCTCCTCAATGTTTTCGGCGACTTCCGCCAGCGGCGCGGCTTCCGGCGAAATGCCTTTTTGAATCAATTGCCGATCGTGCTCCATTGCGGCTTTGATGATCTCGGCCGGCGCACCTAGATCGGCCAGATAAATGATGTCGTCCGCATCGAGATTGAAAAGGCGGTAGGTATTGTCGATGTATGCCAGGATCACGCTCTGCTCCACACCCGCCTGGACCAGGCGAGCCAGTTTGGCAAATGCGCTATTCGGATCAATGTCCGCCGGCAGGATATTTCCCGGAGACGCATTTGTTTCGGAAACGGGAGCCAGATTCGTACTCGCGACATCCGGTTGCGCCAAGGCCTCCTCGCTTTGGGCCGTTTGATTGCCAATCAGGACAATCCCCAGAATAGCCGACACGCAAAACAAAC
>DAOVNC010000363.1 GCA_030630445.1 Kiritimatiellales bacterium
ACCATCTGGCTCTTTGGCCTGCGCCGCTACGGCGAGGTCGAGGAGATCGGCCGCGCCGATGTCGATGGCTATTTTAAATATGAATTTGTCGAAAAGCAGGAGGAAGAATCCCATGCCTAAAGTATCCAGCAAACTGGCCGCTGCCATAAAGTGCTCCGACGAGTTCAACGCCGACGCCTGCATGCACTGCGGCATCTGCACCGCCGTCTGCCCGATGGGCTACGAAATCCTGCCGCGCAAACTCTTCCGCTATGTTCAGGTCGGGCTGGAGGACAAGGTGAAGGAAAACATTTCCAACATCTACTCCTGCTTGCTCTGCGGCATGTGTTCGGAAAACTGCCCCGCCGAGGTCAACATTCCGGAAAACGTCCGCTTCCTGCGCAAATACCTCAACGAAAAAGAATTCAACCTTTCCTAAGGAGCCGCCATGCCATTGCCAACCAAAGATATCCTGGGGATTCTGGCCGACAACCTCAACCAGCGCAAAAGCGTGCTGCCTATGTCGGCGGCCAAAACCACCCGCTGGGCCAAGGGGCTCGATCTTCCAAAGGGTGGAAAAACCATTATCTACACCGGACACATGTACCAGCTCATCCCCGTCATCGACGCGATGGCCGGACAGATGGCCAAGCTCGAGGATTCCCCGATCACCAAAATGTTCGGCCTTGGCCGAAACGTCAACAAGCTCGTCAACATGACTTTCTTCATGGGGCTGCTGGCCTCGAAGGCCGAGCAGGCGGACTACGACCGCATGCTGCGCAACATTGCCGGCCTGCTCAAAAAGGCGGGTGTCGAATTTGGCTACCTCTACGGCGAAGAACTCTACTCCGGCGCGCTCGTCTACGACGAAGGCATCGACGGATCCTTTGCCAAGCACGCCCAGCGCGTCTGCGACCTCTTCAAAAAACACGGTGTAACCAAAGTAATCACCGTCGATCCGCACACCACCCACACCCTGCGCACCGCCTATCCCCAATTTGTGGAAGGTTTCGACGTCGAAGTGAAAAGCTATCTCGAAGTGCTCGCCGAAAGCGGCATGGAACCGACTTCTCAACTCAGCGATGAACTCGCCCTGCACGACTCCTGCATCTATGCCCGCCACGAGAACATGGTCGAGCAACCGCGCGAACTTCTCGGAAAGGCCGGGGTGAAACTAAACGAGCCCGACCTTTGCGGCAAGAACACCCACTGCTGCGGCGGCCCGCTCGAATCGCTCTTCCCGACCGAATCGCACCGCATTGCCGGCAACCGCGCCGAGCAGTTGAAAGAGACCGGCAGCAACGTCGCCAGCATGTGCCCGATCTGCCTCGTAAGTTTGCGCAAAGCCGCCAAAGGTTCCGTGCAAGTCAACGACATCTCCGACACCCTCGCCAAAGCCTACGGCGTTTGAACCGAGAACAAATATTCACCCAACTTAAAACCACCACCCCCAAGAAGGAGTTCAGCATGAAAGAATGGAAAGCCCCGGAGGATATTCTTGATTTTGCCATCGAAAACGAACAAAGCGCGGTCGATTTCTATAGGGAGTTGGCCGGGAAGGCCGAAAAACCTTGGATTCGTGATCTTTTCGAGGAATACGCAAAGGAAGAAGAGGTTCATAAAGCCAATATCGAAGCCGTCAAGGCCGGCCAAACGCTCAAGCCGGTTTCAACCAAGGTGCTTGATCTTAAGCTGGGCGACTATCTCGTTGCCGTCGAGCCCACCGCCGATATGGACTACCAGTCCGCCCTTGTTCTTGCGATGAAACGCGAAAAAGCGGCCTTCCGCCTGTATACCGCCCTTGCCGCCAAAGTAGAGGACGAGGCGTTGCGCGAGCTCTTCCTGCGCCTCGCCCAGGAAGAGGCCAAGCACAAGCTGCACTTTGAAATCGAATACGACGAACATATCCTAACGGAGAATTAGTCCCGCTATTTAGGCGGATTTTATGTAGTCGAAAAGGTTGTAAGCCCGGCAATCGCCGCACCAACCGCGGGAGCGTCATCCACCTGAATGCAGCGAATATGCAAGCCGCATGCGCCAAGCAATGTTTTAAGGTGTGCCTGTGCCTGGTCGGCCAGCTGATGGGTTTTGTAGTAGGTGGAGCCGTCGATATTGACGCAAACCGGATGGGCCGCGTCCTGCCCTGCCCCGCTTTTCACCACGGCGGCGGCAATATTGACCGCCGTCAGCAACGCGGCCCGGTCGACCACGGCCGCGAATACCGTTTTCATGGTTTTGCGGTCGGCATCGGTGAAGGCCTCGGAACCCAGTACACCGATATCCCGACCATTGTCCGCCGCGAGATTGTCGATATGGATCGTCGAAAGATCCTTCATGATGGAAACCGCTGCACCGCCGCTATCGGAAAGCCCGCCTTCCGAGGCCAGCGCCTGCAGCAGTTCGAGGGTCAGCGGACCCATGTAGACCCCGGCGATCAGCTTTTCGAAAACATGGCTTCCGGGATTTTCGCTGCACTCGTCCAGTTGCAGATCGAAGGGACCGCGCGGAACGACGGCAAACCCGCCCGATTCCACATTGATGACCTGCGAGCCGACACCGAGGTAGCCATCCAGCTTGCCGATGTTTTCATTGCGCTCCACGTAGGCGGTGTTGGTTCCGGTGCCGAGAATGAAACCGATGTAGGAGGAGGCATCGAACGCCTGCCCCTGGGCCATTCCCGCCAGCAGGGTGGCGACGGTGTCGTTCAGAACGACGACCTGCTTGCCGGCAATGCCTCGCGCGGCTAGCGCGGCCAGCAGCCCGGCACCAATATGCTTGCCGACGAGTTCGGGAATCTTGATCTCCTTCGTCCAGTGCAGCAGGCGGCCGTCGTGATCCGGCATGATGGTGGCTGGATAGGAAAAGCAAAATCCGATGTATTCAAACTCGTCTTTCAACGGTTCGAGCGCATCGGCCAGCACGGCATAAAATTCGGAGGGCGAGGCTTCGTGGTCGCGGCCGGGCATCGGCTGCTTGCTGAAACCCGAAAGCCCGATTTTCCCTTGCCCATCGAACCGGGCCGTGCAGATACGCAGGTTGGTGCCGCCCGCATCGATTACAGCCACGGACTTATCGGCGGGAACCTTCCCGTCGCTGCCGACGTAGGCCGGGATCATGGCCAGGGAACTGGCCTCGCCATTGAGGCCCTTCTCCATTTCATCGAGGAAGCTGGCGAGCAGGGCATCGGCATCGTAGGCCTCTGCCGATACCCTGTGTTCTTTCAACCATGCAAGAATATCCATGGGCGAACCCTATAAAAAAGCCCTCCCCGGACGCAAGCCCAAGGAGGGTTGAACCCTACCGAATTTGGGTTAAACCTGAAGCAGTTCCGCGTAGCTCGGCAGGGGCCAGAGGTCGGACGGAACGAGGGTTTCCAAGGCGTCGACGGCTGCGCGGAGATCGTTCATGGCCTTGATTTGTCCAGCCGCTTCCTTCTCCGCTTCGAGGGCGGCAATGCCGGCCACGGTCTTTTCGAGCAGGCTGGACATTTCGCCGACCATCCCCGCAACCGCCGGAACGACGGCATATTCGGTGATGGCGGTGACCACGGCCGGAATGACCATCGAGCGGGCCATGTCGGCAGCGGTTCCGGCTTCGATGGCGATGAGGGTCTCGTACGCCTCCTTGTAGATATTGTAGCGCGACTC
>DAOVNC010000244.1 GCA_030630445.1 Kiritimatiellales bacterium
CATGGCGGCATTCCGGCTCGCACGGGCGAGCGCAAACGCGACCCAGCACGGCGGGGAATACGATGTCGCGCAGGTTGATCAAATAGGCGTCTTCGTGGCGGCCTTCATAGATGGCCGAGAGGTAGCCGGGGATGTCGGTCGAGGCCGGGCAGGCTTTCTGGCAGGGAATGTTTTTACCGAGCCAGTCAAAATCCTTCGGGGTATCGGCTTGGCCGTTGAGTTTTGAGAGGGCGCAGGAGGAGAGGGGGGCATCGACTGCCCCGCGCTTTTCGTCCCAGCCCCCGAGTGTGTAGGCCTGCGGAACAAGGTGCGCGTCGCTAGTCTTGTCCTGCCGTTTGGAGGCCTCGATGATCTCTTGCATGCGTGGGTCGGTGCTGCCTTGCGCCAGTGCGCGGGCGGCAAATACGGCGGCGGAGAAGACATCGCCCCGGGCGGCGTCGCGTTGGTGGTGGGCGAGGGCGATCAGTTCGCAAACGCGGGTATCTTCCGGAACCCCTTGGCGACAGAGCAGTTCCACCGCCTCGTTGCATTGTCCGGCGTTGATCAGCGCTTCGGCTTCGTCCAGTAACGGGTTCATTTTACCAGCTCCTTGAATCTTTCGATTCCGATGCGTTCGCAGAAGTCGACGAACAGCTCGGCGTCGCTGTTGCGGTTCTCGAGGTAGGTGTCGAGCACCTTGCGCACGGTGGAGACGATCTCTTCGGTTGGTGCGTCGCAGAGATATTCGGAAATTTTTCCGGCTTCGCTCAGCTTTCCACCCACAAAGATGCTGTAGCCCTCGATGCTGCCGCCTTCTGCATTGCGGGTGCGGGTGCCGCGCAGGCCAATATCCGCAATCCATGCGTGGGCGCAGTTGTTCGGGCAACCGGTAATATTGATGCGCAGGGTGCCGATGGCTTTCCAATAGTTTTCGTCGGTGGCCAGTGCGTTGTAGAGGCGGTGGTAGGCATCCGGCGAGTCGGAGATGGCCATCTTGCACATCGTGGTTCCCACGCAGGCGACGATATCGGGCAGGTGTTCGTGGCCTTCGGTGCGGAAGCCCGCTCCGTGGATGGCCTCAATCAGCTTCTCGACGTTTTCATTCGGTACGTCGTGCAGCTCGATGTTCTGGCGGTTGGTGAACATGACGATACCGCCGCCGAGATCATCGGACAGCTTGGAAATCGCGCGCGACTGCGCCGTCGTGAGTTCCGAGCGCTCAATCATGATGCGCACGATGCTCTTGCCGGCGTCCTGTTGCGGAATGACGGCCTCGCCGTTGATGGACATTCTTCCAATGGCCGGGACGGGGTCGGTGGCCAACTCGATGGAGTCCAACCCATGGACACCCTTTTCCTTCATGATGTCGATCAGCACGTCACCAAACTTTTTGGCTCCCATGTTGTCGACGACCACCTTCAGGCGGGCGTGTGCGCGGCGGCGGCGATCACCGTGGCGGCGGAACGCCTCGATGGCGGCACGGGTGATGTCGAGAACCAGCTCTTCCGGAACCCAA
Source organism: Kiritimatiellales bacterium (assembly GCA_030630445.1). Lineage (GTDB taxonomy): Bacteria > Verrucomicrobiota > Kiritimatiellia > Kiritimatiellales > Pontiellaceae > Pontiella. The sequence continues at coordinate 1,496 of DAOVNC010000244.1, forward strand.
TCAAAAATGGTTTTGGCGAGATAGGGGCGGGCACCGAGCCCCCCGCCGGCGTGGTATTTCCAGCCGACGACCCCGTTGCGTTCAATCGGCACCCAGCCTTGGCAGTTCATCAGCGTCTGGGCGAGTGCATCGTTGCTGGATGCCACGCTGATCTTGTGCTTGCGCGGCAGGTTGCGCTGGTTCTGGATTTCGTCGTCATCAGCCATCCAGCGGATGAGCTTGAGCGAGTCACCAATCTGGTCGGGTCCGGCTCCAGCGAGGGAATCTCCGATAATGTTGCGCGGCACGTCGCCGCAGCCGTTCTTGGTAGTGATGCCGATCTCGGCCATGCCCTCGATAATCTTGTAGATGTCCTCTTGGCGGATCCAATGGAACTGGAGCGTCTGGCGTGTGGTGATGCAAAGCTCGTTCTGGGCATATGTTTCTGCGAGGTCGACCGCCCGGTTAAATTGATGGGTGGTCATGCGGCCGCCGGGGGTTACGACGCGGATCATGAAGAAACTGGGTTGCAGTTGGTGGTAGACGCCGCTCCACTTGAACATCGCCAACTCGTTGGGTGTGATGTCCTCGAACGGGCGTTTGGCAATCTCGCGGAAGTCAAAGTCCGGATTAATCTCCAGTTTGTCCTTTTCCACTTGCGTTAAGTCGGGTTGTGCTTTCATTATTTGCCTTGGTTTGAAATTGATGGGGCGGATAATAACTGGAATGATGATCGTTTCAATCATTAATTTATAAAACTGTAATGATATACATGTTTAAACGCGGGCATTTTGTAGGCAAATGATAAATAGCCATCTAACCTGTGCATATTCAACGTGCCCCAATGATACGTTTATCTTCTGCCAGTTGGCGCAGGAGCACGATATCGGGGTGCATCTGCATGATGTCGAAACGCTCAACCGCATGGCGTTCGAGGAGCGATTCGACATCACCAAGCTCTCGTTCCACGCGTGGCTTTTGCTTCAGGACAAATACCAATTGCTCAATATCGGTGCCGCGCTGGGTCGTGGCTGCGGGCCGTTGGTGATTGCCCCTAAAGCCCAATGCCTAAAGCCTAATGCCTCCATTGCCATCCCCGGCGAATACACCACGGCGCACCTATTGCTCCGTCTTTGGAATCCGGAACTCAAGAACCGCATCTTCATGCCGTTCGACCAGATCATGGATGCGGTCGAATCGGGCAAAGCCGATGCCGGGGTGATCATCCACGAAGGCCGCTTCGTTTTCGAAAAACGCGGCTTCCAATGTGTGGAAGATCTCGGCGACTGGTGGGAGGGGGAGACGGGTCTGCCGATCCCGCTCGGCTGCATCGCCGCCAAGAAAAGCCTGGGTGCGGAACGCATCGCGGAGTTTGAAACGCGCTTGGCGCAGTCGATCCAAGCCGCAATTGATGATCCTGCTTCGACAGTTGCATACGTCAAAGCCCATGCGCAGGAACTGGAGGACACCGTCATCCGGGAGCACATTAAGACCTACGTCAACGACTTTACCCTCGACCTCGGCGACGAAGGACGCACGGCAATCGAGAAATTGCAGCAGTTGGCTGAACTTTCTGGAATAATTAATTAGCAACGGATTGATATAGGCAACGGATGGGCAGGAGATCCGCTGCCTATATCAATCCGTTGCGGAAAATCACTTAGGTTTCCAATGATTGGAATTTTATTTGCAACCGACATGGAGGCGAAGCCGTTTCTGGATCGTGGAGAGCCGGACAGCACCGTCACGGTTGTTTCCGGCATGGGTATGGAGGCGGCGCGGGTTGCCACCGAAAAACTGGTAAAAGACCACGGGTGCACATCCATTATCAACGCGGGCGTTTGCGGTGCACTGAACAACCGCCTTAAACGCGGCGCAGTCTATCGCGTGTCGATGGTCAGCATTGAAAAGCTCAATGCGGCGGTCAATGTGGGCGTTGGTTTTGGGCTGAAGCGATTGGTAACCGTGGTGGATCCGGTCTTCCAGCCTGAGCGCAAGCGCGAGCTTTGCAAATATGGAGAGCTGGTCGATATGGAAGGCTATGCCGTCGCGCGCGTGTGCGAAGCACACAATGTTCCTTGCATCATGATCAAAGGCGTGACCGACTTTGGCGACGGGAACGGCAAGGCCGACATCCAAACACACATCGCTTCCGTTTCCGAAACGGTGGCCGAGGCGGTTTTTCAGGTTTTGGACGCGTCTAGCCCAAGCCAAACGAGGCAAGATGCCTCGTCTACATTGCTGCAAAAACTCCACTCCTTCACGAAGGTGGAACATACGATTTTCAGCCTGCCGCTACTGTTCGCCGGGGCGTGGCTCGGGGCAGGGGGGCAGTGCCCGCCAGTTAAAACGCTACTGCTGATTGCGTTGGTCGGATTGGGCGCGCGCACTTTCGGCATGGCGGTCAACCGCATCCTTGATAAAAACATCGATGCCAAGAATCCGCGCACGAAAAACCGCGAGCTTGCCGCAGGCACGCTTTCGATGGCGCAGGGGTATGGAGTGGCCGTTGCAGGTATTGCGCTCTACTTGGTGGGTTGCGCTTTGCTGGGAACGACGGTGCTGAAGTTTTCGCTCGTTCCGCTCATCCCTCTGGCGCTCTATTCCCTGCTCAAGCGTTTCACGCCGCTGTGCCATTATGGAATTGGCGTTTGCCTGGGGCTTGCCCCTCTCGGTGCTTTTGTGGCGGTTACGAATGGTTTTTCCTTCACACCTGAAGTGGTGCTGTTGGCGATCTTTACGTTCTGCTGGATCAGCGGATTCGATATTATCTATGCACTGATGGATATCGACTTTGATCGTGAAAACGGGGTTCGCAGCATCCCTGCGGCACTGGGTTCGTCCGGGGCGCAGTTGGTCGCGGCCGTCACGCATCTGGTTTCGTTCGCGGCGCTGGTGTTGCTGTGGATGTCGGTCGGCGGGACGCTTTCATTTATTGCCCTGCTCGTATCGGCCGGGGCGTTCGGTACAGCCTACTTGCAGAGTATTTCGGTGCGTGTTAGGTTTTTCCCGATCTCCGCCATCGCCGGAATTGCCGGCGCGCTGGTCGCGCTGTTGGGTGGGTAGGCGGAATAATTTTGTGGCAGACGCGAAGCGAGGCTTGAGGAACGAAAGCAGCGAACATAGTGAGAGGCAATAATTTCCGGCAGGACGGGTTCTCAATCATTCTGCCACCAAATTATTTTACCTAATGAAACATGAGGTTAAGCATGGATTTGGTTGTGGCAATGACGGGTGCGTCGGGCGCACTGGCGACGAAGCTGCTGATTGAAAAATCGCAGTGGCCGGTGACGCTGGTAGCGAGCAAGATGGGGCGCGTGGTCTACGAGCAGGAGGTCGGTCCCTTCAAGGAGCTGGAGACTATGGCTTCCCATGTTTTGAAAGATGGCGACCTGACGGCGACGATTGCGTCGGGATCGGTTCCAACGGCTGGAATGGTGGTTCTTCCGTGTTCGGCAAATACACTGGGTAAGGTGGCCGGAGGGATTGCCGATTCGCTGATCACCCGCGCAGCACATTGTCAGTTGAAAGAAGGGCGCAAGGTGGTGCTCTGCGTGCGTGAAGCACCCTGGACACTTATGAATGCGCAGAATGCAGCGAACGTTGTGGCGGCAGGCGGAGTTATCATGCCAATCTCCCCGCCATACTACATGGCGAAAGGCCGCAACCCCGATGAAGTCTCGATTACTGAAATGCTGGGATACTATGTCGACCATGTCCTGTCTTTATTTGGGCAGACGGCACCAAAAACCTGGGCGGATATGAGATGAACCGAAGAATATCGAACATGAAATTTCGAATTTCGAAGGCAGGTGGATGATGTCGTTCAGAGACTTGAGAGAGTTCATCGTTGAGCTGGAGCAGTGCGGCGAGCTGGTGCGGGTCAAGGCGGAGGTCGATCCGGATCAGGAGATCACGATCATCCAGCACAAGGTGCTGGCCGCGGGTGGCCCGGCGCTGCTGTTTGAAAATGTGAAGGGCTCGCCCTACCGCATCGTCAGCAATCTCTACGGCACGAAGGAGCGCGTTGAACGGGTGATAGGTCGGCCTCCGGCGGAGATTGGCGAGGAGATGGCGGGGCTGGCGCAGGAAATGATGCCGCCGACCCCGTCCAAGGTTTGGAAAAACCGCAAGACGATTTTGAAGTGTCTCGGCATGCGCATGAAGACGGTCCGCTCCGGTCCCGTGTTGGAGGAAATGCACGAACCCGCCAACCTGAACGAGTTGCCGGTGCTGAAGTGCTGGCCGCTTGACGGAGGCCCCTTCTTCACCCTGCCGCTGGTGCATACGACCGATCCGGAAACGGGC
>DAOVNC010000094.1 GCA_030630445.1 Kiritimatiellales bacterium
GAACCAACTTGCTGAACCGTCGGATATTCACGCCAAAAATATCAGCCTGTTGGAAAACGGCCGGATTGATATCGGAAAAAACCGGGCGGTACAACTGGCCAGAGCATTTGGGGTTCATCCCACCATCATCATGTTCCCCTAGAGGCGTGTAATTAGAGCTCGTTAGGATTCGGCGGATAACTTTTTCGATAATGCAAAAGAAACGCTGATCAGCCGAGGTGGTTGAAGTTAGGGATGCGTACTCCGTGCGAATACCATTTAGAACAGAAAGGCTTTTGTTCGCCTCGCATTGGTCGAAAGCAGAGTAGATCTTGTCGATGCGAGGATAATGTACCTTGTAGTCATCAATGAGTGTTTTTGCTTCATCGAGTTGATTGTACGTTATTTTTTCTTCTGGATCATAGGGAATCGTTTCAGGTTCGATATCCGCCCCCCAATCTTCCTTGGACAGAATATTAATAACCTCAGTTAAATTGGATTCCATTTTTTCAGGTGCGGGTTCGATCTTGAGTTCCCGTTCCAAAAACGCATGGATTTTCTCCATTCGTGTTACATCCATCACGTTGATTTTTTCCAACAGGGAGCTAACGTCGTAAATGTCTTTTTGTGGAGAAAACGTTAAGTTGTGAGGGTTCTTATAGATTTTGTCCCGGAGTTTTCCCGCATCTTTTGAAATGGAGATGAATTTAAATGAATAATCCACGTAGGCGGAAAGATCCTTGGATAGAGCGGATTCGATTTTCGTTTTAGTTGCAGTAGCAGAAACTTGGATAATTATGTCATTGGTGGTGTCTATTAAATCAACGCCTGCTGCATTCCTACTAACGGTATTCAGATTTTCCAGTTTTAGCCCGAAAAGAAGATTGAAAAAATGAAAGTAAAAATTCTCCGAGTGCAGGTGGAGATCCAAGATGTTCAATCCCCCTAGCACCTCAAGACGGGTTGCAAGGTGGGTTAGCCTAAATGCAATGGAGTTAAATAATTCTACCCGACTCATTGGTTATTTTTTGGTTGAGGGGCAACGATTCACGGGGAGGAATGTAGCTTTTCTCGAATACGACAGCAAGAAGGTATTTTGAACCGTTCCATCATGGTGGAGAGGGGGCGCGAGTTTTGGTCGGGGTGGATGTTGGAGTATTTAAATTTTGCGCCCGCCTGTTCTGCGACGGTCTGAACCGGGTAGATAGGTAACAGATATACCCGGTTCAGACCAGGTGCGGCAGGAGTTCCGTTGATGACTCTCTCTCAGGCGGTCGGGGCATGCCTGGGGCCCACAACAACAAAGTTCCGCCGAGGCGTTCCGATCCTTCGGTTGAGAAAACCGCATACAGGTAGAGTTCTAGGATCAAAAGCGCACTTAGCGCGTTTAATGTGTTTTTCAGGTTGGCCTTTTCAAAATTGTTGTCCCGATGGTACTTTATATCCTGGAAGGCATTCCACCATTCAAGCCGACCACCGGAGACATCCCATCCGGCAAAAGGATGCACCGTTCGATGGAATCGATCCACGCGAACCGGGGCGGTATGGATCTTCGGGAATTTTTTTAGGATGGATTTTTTATAATGCCCCATGTTGGCTGCCGGATTTTTTTGGTCGATGGTTTTGCAGAGTTTCTTGATGACCGCCTCACATTCCGTGCCGATACAAACGAGCTGTTGTGCAAACTCGATGGAGCACGTTGTGTCGTTCGTTTTGGAGCACCCGATGTAGCGCGCGGTGGCGTGGAAATCGGATTCCAGCTTTAAAAAATAATTCCAGTAGGAATCCTCAAGCTCTTTTTTCTTTTGAGACCTATGATTGGACATAAACCACTCCTTATTAAAACACCCCCGCTGCAACCACTCGTTTTAAACGAAATCCAATGTAGCGGTTTATTCCAACCATTGGAAGCGATTGGCGCCTGAATCATTAGCTACATCTCGGACAAAGGTGTAGTGCGGGCCTCTCTGCTTGCAGAGGGCGCGCCCCCTTCGGGAGGCACGCGCTACACCCACAGGGTGAAGAAAACACGGGGTCGCTAATGATTCAGGATTGGCGGGCTTATGTCTTCAGTTCCCCACTACTCAATACACCGAAAAGGAGCGTATCTAGTTTTCACCCTTCACTTGCATGAAACTGGAGGGTTGTAATTTTAGGGACTGCTTATCATAATTTGAATTCAACTCAACAGGGGAGCAGATTATGGATAAGCATATAATCGTCGGGGTTCATATCGTGGATCGGGAGGCGCATGCACCGATGGTGCAGGAAGTCTTCACTAAAAATGGAACGCAAATCACAACGCGGCTAGGGTTGCATGACCGTATCAACTCATCTAATGGTCTAATCCTGCTGGAAATGTCCGACACACCGGAAACCTGCAAGATGATCGAAGAGATAAAGGCCTTTGATGGCGTTGATTGCCAAACCATGGTGTTTGAGCACTAGCAGAGGTTGCTTATCCTTAGTGCTTGGTGCGTAGTGCGTAGTTCTTGGTTGCTGGATTAAAATTTGCAGGGCAACGACTGATCCAGCGCGTAGCGCAGGATCTACATGATGGACTGAACTAATTCTCCGAGTTGTTCAGGGGAGAGGTCTTCGAGGCCGATCCCTTTTTTATTTAGCCCATCTTCTATTTTTTGGAGGAGCTGCTGGATGTATTCGTGGCTCTGGTCGGAGCCCATGAGAACATCGTAGTTTTCGCCTTGGGTTATGCGGACGTGGCCGTCTTCGGTATCGAAACCAACGCCCAGCAGCCGTACGATTTTTTTCCTCTTTCCAGTAGCCATTTTTTGATTAAACCTGCTTGATCCAGCGCATTAATTATGAGTAGGTATGCGGCCTCATTCCTGCCGAATGGTGTAACGGTAGCACTAGTGACTCTGACTCACTTAGTCTAGGTTCGAATCCTAGTTCGGCAACCACTCTCCCTATTTTCGATTGAAAAAAATCTTCTGGAGTGCGGTGGGAAACGAAGTTCCACACCGCTTTTTTTCGCGGGGCGGAGGTGCAAAGCGGTGTCGCCCGTTGGTTGCCTCCGCACTCCAAAACTTTTCTTCTTCTTAGTTCACACGGATCGGCATGATCACGTAGAGGAAGGGAACGTTGGATTTAATGACGCCGGGGCTTAGCTCGTCGGAGAGTTCGAGAAAGATCTCGTCGCTGTCCAGATGCTTGAGCGGCGCCATCATGAACGCCGGATTGAAGGCAATGGTGATATCCTTGCCGGAATACTTCACGGGAACGCTTTCGCGCGCTTCGCCGACTTCCGGGGAGGAGGTGAGCAGCTCGATGCGGTTTTCAGTGATTGAAACCTTCACGGACGCGGACTGGTCGTCAAGCATCAACGAGACGCGGCGTACTGCGCCGAGCAGAGTATCGCGATCGATCGCAATGCGTTCCTCGCACTGGGAGGGAATGACTTGGCGATAGTTGGGATAGGTTCCATCGATGAGCTTGGAGATGATGAAGATGCTGTCGAACTCGAAGGCCACCTGCGTGGCGGAGGTTTTGATGACGGCTTCGCCTTCATCCTCAAGGGTCTTGATCAGCTCGTTGATGGTTTTGGTCGGCACAACGATATCCAGCTCGGCTTCTTCGGGGATGTCGATTTCCTGCTCCACGAGGGCAAGGCGGCGGCCGTCGGTACAGACGACAGTGAGCTTGTTGTCGCGGAAGGCCATCAAGGAACCGTTCAAAATCGCCCGGGATTCGTCCGTAGAGGCCGCGTAGGAGGTTTTCTGGAGGATATCCTTAAGTGTGCCTTGCGGGAGCTTATAGGAGAAACTCTCTTCGAATGAGGGCATGGGCGGAAAATCGTCCTTTGAAAGCCCTTCGAGCTTAAAGTTGGCGGCGCCGGAGGAGATTTCGGCGACATCGTTTGAACCTACCGCGATATCAACTTGGTGACTCGGTAGCTCACGGCAAATACTGAAGAAGCGGCGGGCGGGCAGGGTGGTGGCCCCGTCTTCGGAAATATCGGCATCCAGGCTGGTGCGCACGCTTACTTCCATATCGGTGGTGCTGAGTGTCAGCTTTCCATCGGCTGCTTCAAGCAACACATTTGAAAGAATTGGCAACACAGGGCGTTGACCGACGATCGACTGCACCTTTTGCAGTGCTTCCAGAATCTGATCCTTCTCGATGCTGAACTTCATTAACAAGCCTCCTGTAGTATTAGTATAGTCTATTTATAAAATCACTATTATTAGTAGTCTGTGGACAACCGCGCAGAACCCTACATATTCTCCGTAACCCCGTCACCTGTAAAAGCTTGAAAAAACCAATAAACCTGTTGATAAACTGGGCATAAAAGCGCGATCCTGTGGGCAACCCGGAGTTGTTGAATCCATCATCAGAAACTGCACAGGTTATCACGTTTTCATCAACAGGCTGGGAGATTATGCCGGGCTATTTAAAAGGTCAAAATAAATGGGATGTTGGATTGGTGGAGAGGGATTGAAGGGAAAAAAGTGAAGAGTAGGGATTTTCCTCCCCGGAAAAACACAAATCCATCGATCAAGGAACGCAGAAACGATCTATTGCACGGCCTTTGCGCAGTTTTTTTTCACCTTATCCCTAAGGATGGAGATGGTCTGCTGCAGTGTCCGGTCGTCCTTGGCCTTTTCGGAAACCTGGTCGTGGGCGTAGAGGATCGTCGCATGGTTGCGGCTGAAGGCTCTGCCAATTACCGGGAACGACTGTGTCGTCATGGTACGCGAAAGGTGCATGGCAATCTGGCGCGGCCAGGCAACATCCCTTGAACGCCGCTTGCCGAGGATGTCGGATTGGCGCAGGTCGAAGTGCTCGGCCACCGTGCGCTGGATGATATCAACGTTGATCGTTGCCTGAGACTCCTTGTCGAGCAGGTCGCGGAGCAGCTCGTCAATCTTTGCAATATCCACATGCTGGTTCGTCAGCGAAATATAGGAGGCCACGCGAATGAGCGCACCTTCCAGGCTCCGGATGTTCGAGGAGATGCGTTCCGCGAGATAGTCTAGGAGCTCGTGGTCGATGTGCAAGTTCAGCAACTCGGCCTTCTTTCGCAAAATCGCCGTGCGGGTTTCCACATCCGGTTTTCCAAGTTCGGTGATGAGCCCCCATTCGAAGCGGGAGATCAGGCGCGGCGTAAGGCCGGCCATTTCGCTCGGGGTGCGGTCGGACGTCAGCACAATCTGCTTGTGGCTCTCGAAAAGGGCGTTGAACGTGTGGAAAAACTCTTCCTGAAGGCGTTGCTTTCCATCCAGAAACTGGATGTCGTCGATCATCAGCATATCGATTTTGCGGTATTTCTTGCGGAACGCCGAAACGCTGTTGTTCTGAAGGGCTTCGATATATTCGTTGGTGAAGGATTCGCAGGTGATATAGCAGATCCTTGCGCGCGGTTTTTTGGAGGCCATATGGTTTCCAATCGCCTGCATCAGGTGGGTCTTGCCGAGTCCGACGCCGCCGTAAAGGAAAAGGGGGTTGTAGGTTCGCGAAGGCGAGTTGGCCACGGCCATCGCCGCTGCGTGGGCAAACTGGTTCGAGGCACCGACCACGTAGGAGTTGAACGTATAGTTTGGATTCAGGTTGTGGGCGGGTTTTTTCTGGCCAAATCCAAGGCTTGGAAGCGAAATCGGGGCATGCGGCTCCGGTTCCGGATCTGCCTTGATGGGACCAAAGCAGCTGGAGTCGACCGAGAGCGTGATGTCCATTTCCTTTCCGCTTACAATCATCACGGCTTTGCGGATCATCGGGAAATAGTTTTCCTCCAGCCAATCCTTATAGAAGTCGTTGGCCACCGCGAGCTGCAGATTGTTTTCGGAAACCTCCAAACACTGGATAACCGCGATCCAGCGATCATAGATATCGCCGGAAAGGATCCCTTTTAGCTGTTTGCAGGCCTCATCCCAAATTGTGTTGTTGTCGCTGTCCATTTCCCTAAAATCCATCCCCTTAACAGGACCCCCCTGCTTATCAACAAGTTATTAACAGGCAGTAAGTTCCTATTTTCATAACCCGGATTTGAAAGGTATGAAAATGTGATTATGCGCTCAAGGGATTATGAAGATAAAACGGTAAAAAAAAGGACTACCACTAAATATGGATACGACGAGGATCGCATATACAAGATAGGGGATCGCATGGTGGAAAAATGAAGGCATGTAAACGCATGCGGAAATCCCCTGTTCGACGTAAATTCAAAAGACCGAGGGGGTTGTGCCCAAAGAAATAAATTAACAGGCTGTGTTTTTCATCCGGATCGCCGCAAAGCGGTCCGGGAGCCCCCCGGTTAAGTTGTTTAGCCGCCACCAACCTCTTTTTGGTCTTAATAACAAAAAGACCATCGCCACCGGACAGGGACTTTATCATTCCGTCCTGTGCTTCGCCCGCGTCAAAGACATAGGTGTTGTCTCTAAAAGTTGCAGATGGTATCATGGCCGCCAGAAAAAGAGATGGGGTTGCGCCCATGCAATAATCGCTCGCGACAAACGTTTAACATCCCAATCTACGAGACGGGAGGGTATGCAAATGAAAAAGCAGTTGATCGGCCTATTGGCTGTAGCCATGGTCTTTCCGGTACTGGCGCAGGAAACCAACGAATTTCGCCAGCGCCGCGGCGACGGCAACGAATCCGTTGAAAAAAAGCGCGAGCGTCCCAAGCGTCCCGAATGGACGGAGCAACAGCGCAAAGAGCGCATGGAACGCAAATACCAGTTCATGGATAAAGCCCTCTCCAGCATTGGCGTAAGCGCCGAAGACAGGATCAAGATCCACGAGCTGCAGGAAGGCCATCGCCAAAAAATGAAAGAAAATATGGCACGTGGCATCGAAGCGCGCGAAAAACTCTCTGGACTTCAGGACAAAGGCGCCACCGAAGAGGAAATCGATGCCGCCATCCAGGAAGTATCCGACGCCATGACCGAGCAACTCAAAATTCTCGTGCGCAACCGCATGGAGATGGAAAAGATACTCGGCAAGGAAAAATACGCACGGCTCATGGAAAATGCCCGCAAACAATTCCACAAGCACGGCCGTAGCGGCGGCCCCGGCATGCCGCCGCGCCCAGGACTCCCCCCGATACCCGGCGAGGGAAAGAATCCTAACCTGCCGCCGCTGCCGAACGCCCCGCCTCCACCCCCGCCCAAATAAGGCAAATCAAACATCTCGGAAGCCATCCGTGTTCATCCGCCGCAGGCGCGCGCGGCTTTCTTGGAATCTTGACCGCTTCGGGCCGGGCCATAATTCGTTCATGGCCACATTGCATTTGCCAATTCCCGCCGGGTTTGCAAGGGTTCCCCAATGAAAGAAAAAGAGCCAACACCGCTGCAGGCTAGCTTTTGGCTGACGAATCAGGAACAGGGGTACATCCTGGTGATCTGCGCCATTTTTCTAATCGGCCTCGCCGCACGCTTTTTTTACTTGAAAAACGAAGCGGCCGAGGTATACACACCCGCTGGCATTGAAGAACCGGAAAAGGAGAAATTTTGATTTTTGAATGACGAGTTTTGATTTGTGGATCTGCGACGCTTTTGTTTAACGGATATGGGCAAAGCCCATCCACAAATCAAAATTAAAAAATCATCAATCAAAAAAAGAAACCCATGAGTGACTGCATTTTTTGCAAAATAGCGAACAAGGAAATTCCGGCAACGGTGGTCTTCGAGGACGACGATCTCCTCGTGTTCATGGATATTGGCCCGATTATCAAAGGCCACGCGCTCGTCATCCCTAAAAAGCACTATGATCCCGTCACCAAAACCCCCGACGATCTGCTGGCCAAGCTGCATCTGACCGCCAAACGCATCGCGCAAGCGCAAATGAACGGACTGGGTGCCGACGGGGTCAATATCATGCAAAACAACGGGACGGCTGCGGGGCAGGAAGTTCCCCACATCCATGTCCACGTGATCCCCCGTTTTGAGGGCGATGGCCACCACTGGAACTGGAACGCAAAAAAATACGACGATTTTGACGAAATGGCCGAGTTGGCCGATAAAATGCGAAAGCACCTATAATGAAAACCCCGAATACAGATGAACTACTCGAACCGATCCTGATGCGCGACCCCCGCTACACGGCCGAAGCCTACTTTTTCGTCCGCGACGCGCTCGACCATACCGTACGCCAGCTCGAAACGCCGCGCCACGTCAGCGGCCAGGAATTGCTCGATGGAATCCGGGAATACGCGCTCGATGAATATGGACCCGTCACCAAGCGCGTGCTTTCCGAGTGGGGCATCAGCGAGTGCATCGACTTCGGGAACATTGTTTTCAACCTCGTCAACGAAGGCTTGCTCGGAAAGACCGACAACGATGCCATCGACGACTTTGCCAACGGCTACGACTTTGCCGAGGCCTTCGTACATCCCTTCCGCCCGAAAGCACCGATGGCCTGTCCACTCGACCGGCCCCTCTCCGCCGGTTAGTATCGTAGCGCCGTCATTCCAGTGCGAAGCATGATCCCGTCCCGCCCGGATCCGTAGGATTTCTCCCGCAATTCCATCCGCCAAACCGGCCTTCAAAATCCGCTTTCCCTTTGTATTTTCCCGCCCAAGGCACGAATTACGCTCAGAAATCTCATATAGTATACTATATAAAACTGCCCTATAAAGGGCATATTTGGCCGCAAATATATAGTATACTATATAAAAAATGGACTCGTTTACACGGAACAATACCATCGACTAAAACTTCTCGGCACATATTTTGAAAGAGCAAGCGTCCCGCTTGCCTGAACGAGCGAGACGCTCATTCCACTTAATGCCGAGAAGTTTTAGCCGATGGTATAAAGCCTCCTTTTCGCGGGCGGACAGGATCCTTTTAACCTCGCCAAAGGATTCCCTTGCCATCCTACTATAAACATAGTAGATACTAAATCCATAGTAATGGAGGGCAGATATGGGAAAGCAAAAACCGTCGGCCTTGGAACTCCAGGTTCTCGGGGTTCTGTGGGGAAAGAAAAAAGCCACCGCGCGCGAGGTGCTCGGCGCCATGCCCGACAGCAAACCGCGCGCCTACACCACCGTCCTCTCCGTCCTCCAAGGGATGGAAAAGAAGGGCTTTGTAGAACGCGCGACCAGCGGCGTAACCCATATCTGGAGCGCCAAGGTCTCCCGCAGGGAAACCACCGTGCCCGTCCTGCACGAGCTCATCCAAAACGCCTTCGCCGGCAACCCCGCCATGGCCATGCAGCAACTGCTCAGCTCCGAAAAAGTTAGCACCGCCGAGCTCGAAGAACTCCGCAAAATTCTGGACCATGCAAAGCGGAGCGCAAAATGACCCTCCAATTTCTCGACACCCTCGTTCCCGCGCTCCTGCATACGCTTTGGATCGGGCTGCTTTCCGCCGTTGGATTGTTCCTTGCGTTGCAGATTCTCCCCGCAAAACGCGCCCGTCTCCGCTATGCGCTGGGTATTGTTGCGCTGTTGGCTATTTTCCTCGGCGGCCTCGTGGCTTGGGAATGGCCGGAAATCAAGAGCCCCGCTCCCGCAACGGCAGAGCAGGCCATCCCCTCTTTTGATCTTTCCCAGCCGACGAATCTATCCGCTCAACCTGCACCCGTCGCAACACCTATTTCTCTGCCCCCACGAAAAGAAAAACACGATTGGCAAAAATGGGTGGGATTGCTTTGGATGGCGGGGGCCGGCATTAGCCTATTGCGATTGATGCGCATCTCTTTCGGAATCCAGCAACTCGTCCGTCGCAGCTGCGTGGTCGAAAGCCCCGTCGCCATCCGGCTGGTTGCGGAGCTCTCTC
>DAOVNC010000278.1 GCA_030630445.1 Kiritimatiellales bacterium
ATAACGTGCTGTATATCATTAATCCCGCCGGCAACGGCGGGGCAGGAATGAAGGCATGGGAGGCTTTTAAATCGGCTTGGCAACTTCCGGTGCCCGGATTCGTCATCACGCTCATTCTTACCGCACTTGAAGATGAACCTGGATTAATCGGCGGTCCAATTTGGCTACGGTGCATCGGCACGGGACTTGTGTGCTCAAATGGACTGGCGGTTTTTCTGCTCTTCGTCCTTTGGGTTGTTCTGCTGTGGAATCCTCACAAAACAGCACACATGCTCCGGAGGCATACACAACAAGCACTGAATGCCTTGCAAAATATTCACAACGGGAGATCGCAAGTCATAACCCTTTGATATACAGCACATTTAAACCAACCGGTTCCGGGTGGCACACCCTATGCGTTTAGGGAAATCGTAGATGAACCGGGAGATGCGTCATGAAAAGGATAATAGCAATTATCACACTCTATGCCGCCGCAACATTAGCCGCGGCAGTGCCGAATCCGAATAGTTGGTTCAAGGTACGGGATGCCAACAGCGATGGCCAGATTAGCCAGAAGGAGTTTATTCGTCACCAAACGGAGATCTCGGAACGGCAGAGCAAAAACTGGCCCGTGGCATCGATGAAAACCCGCTTTTCTTCGCTCGATCGCAACGGCGATGGTGTGCTGCTGCTGAGCGAATTGACGCAACCGAAGCAGACCACGCGATCCTCCCCAAAGCAGACGGCGACCAAACCGACTGCGTTCTGTGTTTCGGGCTACCGCGATTTTCTTGGAAAGAACGGAAAGCCGATTCGGGGAAAGGTTTTGGCCTTCGACAAGCACCGGGAACTGGTCACCATCCAAAAGGACAACAGACGCACGCACAAAGTGGACGTGGGCCTGTTTTCTGATGAAGATCAGACCTATGTTCGGGAATGGCAGATCGCCAAGGGATTCAATTCGGAAAGCCGGTTCAAGATTTCGGCCAAGCGCAAGCAGTTCGAGTTGGACCGGAAACGACATGTGCATAAGTACTATGGCGTTGAAAACGCGCAGACCACCATCAAGCAGTCCGGCTATGAAATTACGCTGGAAAGCCGCATTGACACCCCGCTGAAGAATGTCGCCATCGAATACTGCATCTACTATGAGCAGGGGCGGGCGGATTGCGAAAAGCAGGTGACCGACGAAGGCGTAATGCGCGGTGTACTGCATATCGACAAGCTGGCACCCAAGGCAAAAACGACCCTGAAGACCGATCCGGTCAAGCTGCGCAAACATGAGCTGAACTCCGATTGGCACTACTATTCCGGAGCGGAAAATAAGCAGCAAGGCAAAGTGGTCGGCATATGGTTGCGGGTGCACCTTCCGCTGTCGGACGGGCAGCGCGTCACCCGGCAATATTCACGACCGGACAGCCTGAAGAAAAAATGCACATGGTCCGACCACACGGTCCCAGTCGGAATAAACAGAAGATAGGGAGAACGCAAAATGAAAACGTTGGTGCCAAAACATATCGCCGCCGTTTCCATGATGGTCGTAGCTGCTGCAGCACGAACCGGCATGGCAGACCAAAATGACGGTAGTACAGCGACGCAAGATGACAGGCGCGAAAACATAATTACGCAATCCACACTTTCGAAATTTCGCGTTTTTACTACGACCAACGATAAACCCGTCAAAGCAAGAGTTCGGGCCTATTACCCAGACAAAGGCATCGTTGCCATCGCCAAGGAAAGCGGAAAAACGCATAGGGTCGATCTGAATACTTTATCAAAGGACGATCAGGACTACGTTCGAGAATGGCACCGCATCAAGGACTTCTTTTCGCAAGACCGGTTTCACATCTCCGTCCGGAAAAAACGGAGTGGAGCCGGGGCGGAATACCTGTTCTGCCGCTTTGAGGTAGAAATCGTCTACGCCATCATGCTGGAGAATCGGAGCGACTACGATCTGGAAGGTCTGAGCGTGGACTATTGCATCTATCACGGGCAGGAAGAACTGAACTATTGGGGTCAGGTTATGAGCCAAGGCGTGAAATCCGGAACGAGGAACATCGGAACACTTGCCCGAGGGGAAAAGGTGCAGTTCGAAACCCAGCCCGCATTATTTCCCAGGAGTGATGGATTCGAATACTACCAGGTCGACAAGGAACCCAGAGGAGAGATTCTAGGCATCTGGATCAGAACCTATCTCCCGCTGGAAAGCGGGCACAACGCCATGCGCGAGCTTTCCTTCCCCAGTAGCCTGATGAAAACCCGCAAATGGATCGCACCCGATGCTCCCTCGTCACAAAACAACTGGAAGGAGAATCAACAATGAAAACGCTAAGCATAAAACAGATCGCCATCGTTAACCGACCTAGAGAGGAACCGTTGAAATGAAAATTGCTGCAACAGCCCAAGTCTCTGCGATCCTGCTATTGCTTGCGGTAAATTGCCTTGCCGCCACGCCCTACCATGACTTCCTGCTCAAGGACGGGCGCAGTTTCCGCGGACGCATCGTGGACTACGACCAACATTCCGATATCGTGAGCATCGAGCGCGCCGACAAGCGGCTCGTTAAAACCTCCCCAACGGTTTTCGACGAAGCCGACCAAGTCCACATCAAGGAATGGCATATGGTCCGGTGTTTCAAGTCCGAGAGTTTGTTCAAGGTTTCAGCGGCAAGGCATTCCTTCAAAGGCACCAGGAAAGCCCAAAGTGCGGGACAACTTGGCTTGTCCTCCATATATGTGCACCTTACCCGCTACTCCATCATTTTAGGCAACCGTTCCAGCATCAAGTTGCGGAACATATCGGTCGAATACCGCATATATTACTCCTTTAAAAAATACAAGGGCGTGAAATCCGGAAAAGCATACGTTGCCGGAATAGAACCCAGGTCCAAGAAGGAGCTGGAGACAATTGAAATCATAACTAGAGGCTTCCTCGGCAATAAAACAGACGTCGACGGAATCTGGATCCGCATCACCTTGCCATTATCCAATGGCAGGGAAGTCATGCGCGAATATTGCCTGCCCGACAACCTTAGTAAGCACCGGAACTGGGCAGTTTCAGATGTCACCGTTGGCATACAGGAATTAGAGGCTTGTGATGAAAAACTTATACATCTGCATGGTCGGAGCCATGCTTGCGTCATCAGGATGTGTGGGGATCACGCGTGAAAAATTCATGAAGGCACAAGCACCTTCCGTTGAGCGAAGTGCGGATATGAGCCTGTCGCAAATCAAGGGAGAAAAACCGCTGTTCGGGTACAAGAGCAAAGGCACCTTGCTGAAGGACGACGTGGCAGTTGAATTCCTGTCCGATCCCCATTACGCGAAGATGTCCTGCTTTGGAGTGATTCTTCCCATTACCGCCAACCACGAGCGGGTTGAGGCCGAGGGTCGGGACGGGCGGTTCAAACGAGAGGAGTGAAATGAAAACGGGAAGGCAGGCGCTGAATGCACACCCAACAAGCACTGAATGCTCCGTAAAACATCCATCACGGACTGCCATATATCATAACCCATTTATCCGCAACGCATATCACCGACCAGCCTCCATCTGGCACACCCTATGCGTTTAAGGAGAATGGAGATTAACCAGGAGGTTCAAAATGAAAACAACAGCCATGATAATTGCCCTGCTTGCATGGGTCGTCGCACTGCCTCTGCAAGCACACGAAAGCGACAAGAAGAACAATGCGCCCGGATTTCGCCCGCCCACTGAATATTCCAGAGCGTTCGTCCGGCAGGTGGAGTCGTCTAAAATTGCAGTCTTTCCTTCCATCTTCCGCACGGTCTATCCGGCGGAAGACAGGATAGCACTGGAATATTCCTGTGCATCCCGCGACATCGCCATCGAACTTCTCGGAGAGAATGGGTTGGGACTCGCCCTCGCCGAATCAATCGAATTCGATATGAGCGAAGAAGCAAAGGAAAGGGGCCAGTTCCCGCTCTTCAACCACAGCATCCAGACCATCGGGAAGCAGCTCGACACCTATGAAGGCGATACCGACTATGTCCTCGTGCTGGATATCATTCGTGTCAGAAACTTCGTATGGGGCATCCAGTGCTACGTCCTCGATCGCAAGGGAGAGAATGTTTTTTCCTTCCTCTTCAACTCCCATCACAAGGCGTTTGTCGATGCCGGGCTGAAGGCGGCGGATGCGTCGGCGGAAAGCAAGGAACGGCTCATCGCGGAGAGCACAAAGCTCGCCATGGCCGCGTTGAAGGAGAACGTGGAGCAGGAAAGAAAAATCGCGGCGTACAAGCCGGATCCCCGGCATGTTGGCAGATACGTGAGCCAAGAAACGGCGACCGATTATATCGAGTTCAAGCCGGATGGTTCGTTTGTCGGCAACAAGAGCGAAAGGCCCTTCGAAGGAACCTACGCCGTCCTGCCGGACAACACCGTAATCATCACCATTCAAGGTATGGGGAACGCACCGATAGGAAGAATGGACGGCGATAGAATAGTTGACCCCGACGGAATCGTCTGGGCAAAGGCGGCCTGCAATGAAGGTTAAACATCACAAAGCTGGATGGGGCTTCTGGATCAACTGCATATTGGCCTCATCTTTCGTCATTATCCTGGGATGTTCCACAGGCACCCACCCCGTGGAAGGGAAAGAAAACAAGAACTCTGTCTCCACCGCACAACTTGATGCGTTCATGAAGACGTGGTCGAAATATGAAGCGTTTAAGGTGCCGATGGATCCCAAGGATGAATCCCTCCTGCAGGCGGCCCTAGAAAAAGAGCCCAAAGGCCCGTGGGCCACCTATATTTCAATGAAATTCGCACAGACGAAGTTTGAGGCACGCGGTCTGGATGCTGCCGGGCGTGCTGCTCTTTACGGCGCATCGCTCCGTTACCTGATACCGGCTCGCGATACCCTAGCCCGGGCCGCAGAGGCAAAACCCCACGACAAGGAGCTACAACACAACCTGAACAAGATAAAGGAGCATGTTTCGCTGGCCTCGCTGGAGTCAGGCCTCGATCTAGCGGAGGTTAAGTCCGATGCCGAAGCGGCCCTCGCCAACAACACAGATACACAATCGTGGGACTATGGAAACAAGATCTACCGCCA
>DAOVNC010000377.1 GCA_030630445.1 Kiritimatiellales bacterium
AGTGCAGTACGGAGGGCGAATCCGCCTTGGTCGGGCAAATCTCGAAGTTTTCCGGTGCCGCGTAGGTTTCCATATCGAAAACCAGCTCGCGATCCTTCAGGGGTTTCTTTCCATCGTGGTCAACGATGATGATGTGTTTGAGATACGGGCTTTTTTCCAGCAGCTTGCGCACCTTGCCCACATGCTTGCGCTGAGTCAGGATGGCGGTGGTTTCGGCGTTATCGAGCCGGACATGCAGGGACTCGTCGCCAAAGGCGCTGAACAGCGGCTGGGCGATGGCCCCGATCTTCAATACGCCGAGAAAGCCGATGTATAGCTCGGGAATCTTGTCCATGAAGAGGCAGACGCGGTCTTCTTCCTTGATGCCCAACCCTCTCAGGAACGCACCAAACTTGTTGCTGTTGATGCGCACGTCGTCGAAGGTGTATTCCTTCTCGACCCCGCCAAGACCTTCCCATATCAGGGCGGTTTTGCCCGCCTTGCCCTGATCGCAAATCCGATCAGAGCAGTACCAGCCAATGTTGATCACATCGCCGTCGTTGTAATCGAGTTCCTTCTCCGCAATAGCCCAGCTGAAATCCTTGATTTGCTCATCATACGAACCAATATTCGACATGTTGCTCTCCTTCTGTTTTCACTGTTTAATAACCACAAACGCCAACGCACAATCCCTATGCCCAGCTCAAAACCACCTTCCCCGAGTTCCCGGAAATCATGCGCTCAAACCCTTTTTCAAAATCCGTGTAGTGGAAGCGGTCGGTAATGATGGGCGCGATGTCCAAGCCGCTTTGCAGCATGCTCGTCATCTTGTACCAGGTCTCGTACATTTCCCGCCCGTAGATGCCTTTCAACGTCAATCCATTGAATACCACGGTGTTCCAATCGATGCCCACGTCGCCCGGAAGAATACCGAGCATGGCAATCTTTCCGCCATGGCTCATGGTGTCGAGCATGGTACGAAAGGCCGACGGATTGCCGGACATTTCAAGGCCGACGTCGAAGCCCTCCTTCATGCCCAGCCGTTTCATGGCATCTTCGAGGTTTTCCTCCGCCACGTTGACCGCACAGGTTGCGCCCATTTTTTGGGCCAGTTCCAGGCGATAGGGATTGATGTCGGTCACCACCACATGGCGCGCACCGGCATGGCGAACAATCGCCGCGGCCATGATCCCGATGGGTCCCGCGCCTGTAATCAGCACGTCTTCGCCAAGCACATCGAATGAAAGCGCCGTATGGGTGGCATTGCCGAACGGGTCGAAGCAGGAAAGGATTTCTTCGGGAATGGACGGATCGCACAACCAGACATTCGTATAGGGGATGGCCAGATATTCAGCGTAGGCTCCGTTAATGTTGACGCCGATCCCCTTCGTGTGGGCGCAGAGATGCCGACGGCCCGCAAGGCAGTTGCGGCAGCGCCCGCAAACCACATGCCCCTCCCCGCTCACCAGATCGCCAATCTTGAGGTCGTGGACATTGCTGCCCATCTCCGCGATTTCGCCCACAAACTCGTGCCCGATCGTCAGGGGAACAGGTACGTTTTTCTGCGACCACTCGTCCCAGTTGTAGATATGCACATCCGTTCCGCAGATCGATGTTTTGTGGATCTTGATCAGAACGTCGTTGATCCCGATTTCCGGAACCGGAACATTCTCCAACCACAGACCGCGTTCCGCCTTTTTCTTAACCAGTGCCTTCAACTCAGACCCCTTCGCGCCTAGTAGCCGCTTTATAAATGAAGGGGGATAAGAACACCATGCCGAGCGTATTTCAACAATCTTTCAACCATTTCGACAAACCAGGATCAGCCTCAATCAATAAATTTGCCGCGAAACATGCTTTTCGGAAACAACAACCGACGGAAATGAAATGCGAAAAGTGAGAAGTTGATCCCTTCCACGAAGGTTCTAATTCCGCGCATCCATCTTTTCCAAAGCCATCTTGGCCGCAGCGGCAATCTGCCTGTTCTCCCCCTGCGCATACGACTCCAGCAACTCCCGGTCATCCGGTGTTCCCACCTCGCCCAGCGTCACAATCGCCGCCGAGCGCAGCAGCACCGTCTCCCCCGTCTGCGCTAGCGACCGCGCGGCATCCACCGCCGACTCCCTGCCTTCCGTCATCGCCGCAAGGCGCAGCGCCGTCAAGCGCGATGCCGACGACGCCATTTCATCCGACGCAATCTCCGTCGCTTTGGCAACAATCGTCTCCCGGTCAAATTCATCATGGGTTCGGGACAAAAGTTCCAAGCCGATTAAAGCCGTCCCCGCCAGCGTTGCATCCCGTTCATCCAACGCCGAAAACATCGCATCGTGAATCGCAGCAAGTTCAGAGTCCCCTTTCGTGTACTTCGTGTCTTTCGTGGTTAACCCCTCTCCCATTTCCGTGTGTTCCGTGTATTCAGTGGTTAATCTCTCATAGAACGGCGTCATGAATTGTATGCAGTAATCCCGCCAGACCGGATCGGTCTCCGCATTGCCAGCCATCTCCACCATCTGGAGGCCCAGCCCCTCCGGCAGATCCTTTTGACGCAGCAACTTATCCAGCACATCGTTTTTGACCGCATTGATCTCAATCGACCGCATCTTCTCTGGAAACCGGTCATTCGGAAAATTCAGCATTTCCCGCAGCGCCGACACATCGGTGACCGACATGTCGGCATCCAGCTCATTGATCATCTTCAGCAAAGAGGGATAATTGTGTTTCTTGCCGTCCAGTCCCAGCAGCGCCTTCACCGGAGCGGAAAGCCGTGGGGAGGACTTTCCAGTCTGCCCATCCGCAGATTGCACAGATTTATCAGATTCAACGTTCGTGTAATTCGTGCCTTTCGTGGTTAATCTTCCTCCTGACACCTCCCCTGTTTCCGTGTGATCAGTGCATTCCGTGGTACTTTCTTTTTGCGGCTTACTACGGCCAATCAAAAGCCCCGTGCCGATCACCATAACCAAACCAACAACAATCCAAACAATCTTCTTCATATAGCTCCCTTAACCACCTTAGGGGTCAGTCCTCGGATTTAAGTATTTTCTTATACTCTGCAAGCCGACCACCTTCCGCCTCATCCACTTTCCGCACATATCCCGGAATATTGGCCGTATGACCGCAGAAGAGGTGCTGACTAATCCACTCGTTCTTCACAACGGTTATTTTCTTTAGCAACCAAACTAAAGCCATCTTTTCAGGAGCGCCTTTGCGCATCGATTCCAATTCATCGTGCGCCACTCCCATTGCACCAAGCCCTTGTTCAATCAGCCTTGCTGCTTCCATCTCGTTATGCTCACGGACAGCTTCTCCACTGAACGACGATCTCCGCTTGCCCTCCAGGCTCACATCAAGCCGTTCCATCAGCTCCTGTCGGAACCCGTCCGACCCGAAATACCAGCCCCGTCGAATCTTCTCCCACGTGACATCAAATCCCTGCGGATCATCGCTCTGCGCAATTTCCAGCACGCTCTTTTGCATATGCTCCCGATACCAG
>DAOVNC010000089.1 GCA_030630445.1 Kiritimatiellales bacterium
ACGGCAATACTGTCGCCCAGGCCAATCGGTTTATCGAATGGCCGGTTCGGCACCATGGTGATCCGCCCCGCCGTGCCTTCCATTTTAATATCGGTGATGTTGCCGAGTCTTTGTACAATTCCTGTAAACATGGTTTTCTCCTTTATAATCCGTAACGAGTAATTCGTAATTTATACTGCGTACTCCGTATTCTCGACTTCCGATCTCCGGAAATTATTGCCTCTCACTATGTTCGCTGCTTTCGTTCCTCAGGCCTCGCTTCGCGTCTGCCACAAAATTATTCTGCCTAATTCCGGGGTTTACTATCGCCCGCAACAGCACATCCTCGCCGACCTGTTCCACCGATTGAAACATCAGATTTTGAACCTCGGAAATCAGTCCGCCGGTTTTTCCGAAACTTGGAAGTCCGTCCGCGCCCATCAGCTTCGGCGCAATGAAGAAGGCAAACTCATCAACGAGGCCCTCTTCAACCAATCCTGCGACAAGTTGCCCGCCGCCTTCGCAAAGCACATGCATCACATCGCGTCCCGCCAACTCCTTTAGAATTTCCTTCAGCGATCCCTCGCGCACCAGCGTCCGCCCAGCCGCTTCATCGGTCAGCACCTTGGTATCGGCCGGAATGTTTTTCCCCACGACCACGCGCCAGGGTTTTCGACCCTTGGACGGGCGCGGCAGCAACGACGAGTCGTCGGCACGGACGGTTCCCGCGCCGACCATGATCGCATCCGCGCGGCGGCGCATTTCCTGTACCCGTTCGCGCGCGGCAGAACCCGTAATCCATTTGGAATCGCCGTTGCGATCGGCAATTTTACCATCGAGCGTCGACGCTAGCTTGAGCGTGACATAGGGCACGCCCGTCGTGATAAACTTTTCGAACGGGGCAATCAGCTCGCGCCCCTCTTTTTCGCAAACACCAGGGACGACTTCCACCCCGGCTTCCCTCAAAATATCCAACCCGCGGCCGGTTTGCTTCGGGTTCAGATCCTCCACGGAAACCACCACACGGCCGATCCCCTTTTCAAGAATCAGATCCGTACACGGCGGCGTGCGCCCCTGTGTCGAGCATGGCTCCAAAGTCACATAGAGCGTGGCTGAGCCCAAATGAACCGGCATGGGCGGAAGGTTTTTCAGGCAGTCGCGCTCGGCGTGGTCTTCGCCCGCCTTGCGATGCCAGCCTTCGGCCACGATATGGTCTTCGAGCACCAGCACGGCACCGACCGGCGGATTCGGGCGGGTCATCCCCTCGCCCATCTTCGCCAGCCCGATCGCCCGCATCATGTATGTTTCGTCGAGGTTCATATTTCGTTCCGAAACTTTTCTATCAACTGCACTATTTCGGCGCGGATAGCGAACATATCGTTGGAGAAGCGTTGGAGGCGAACCGTATCCAGGATCTCTCTCTTGCGCACTTTTTCCAGGGCTTGGATCATGTCGTCGAAATAGGGCAGCGCACGCTTGAGGCGGGCGATAACAAAGCCGCCATCGTGATGGCGGTCGTAAGCCATACCATTGAGTGCACCAGCTAGCTTGGCACCGATGCACTGGCCATTGAAGAGCATGTCGTGCAGATCGCCGTTCTCGCCCCCCTCTTCCAGCAAACCACCATCCTTGCACTCGTGCCACAACGCCATCACGGTCTCGGTGGTCTGGTGCTGCAGCGGATGCACAGGATGACCGTGCCCGCCCCTGATCCAATCCACGCCCTCGGTGAGTGGGTTGGGTTTGGGTTCCTCGAAATCCCCAGAGTCGAAATCAAAGGATTCAACCTCGCCTTTTTCAACCGCCTCGTCATAGGCCTCGAGATCCTCGGCCAGCTCGTCCCAACCCATTTCGCAGGCGACGATTTGGTCGCAGTCGGGATGATCCATGTATTTTTCGAGCAACTTGCCATACTTGTCTGTGCGCTTGTCGGACTCCTTCATGAAGCGCTCCCATGCAAACTCATCCATCGGTTTGTCGTCGGCGGGATCGTAGGGCGGTGCATCGGCCTCTTCGACGGCCTCGCCAAGCCGCTGCATGAAGCCGACCATGGACTCGGCATTCTTCTTGAGCTGCACCCCCTCTTCTTCCTCGTCGAGCGCCCAGGCGGTGTCGATAATCTTGGTTTTGTAGTCGTAGCTTTCGATCACCACGCGCCCGTTACGCTCGCTGAACCATTCGAGATAGAGGCAGTTGGCCATGTGCTCCGGCGGCTTTTCGCCGCGCCGGATCATTTCAAGCGCTTCGTCGACCGGGATGTCGAAAGCGCGTACTTTGCGCGACGCCGTATAGTCGCCAACGGCGCCAACCTGCTCGGGAAAAAGATCGGTATGCTCGTCGCCAACCTGCGGCACAGGATTTTCGAAAACGAACAGGCAACCCGCCACGTCGCGGTATCCGTTGCCATCGAGCTTCAGCACCACCGGATCGTCGCGCCCCACCAGCCAAACCTTTCCAGTGATCTTCCCTTTGATGCGGTTGTCGATCTCGCCTCGCACCACACTCGCTCTCAACCGCCATGCCATGACTCTACTCCTTATGCGTTTTCAGAATCTCCGAACAGTGCATCGACAAACTCCACGGGATCGAAGGGGACGAGGTCGTCCTCGCCTTCGCCGAGGCCAGTGAAGAGGATCGGCACGTTGAGTTCACTCCGAACGGAAAAAAGAAACCCGGCTTTGGAGGAGCCGTCGAGCTTGGTGATGACGATTCCCGTGATGGGGACCACTTTATTGAATTGCTGGGCTTGGATGACGGCGTTCTGCCCGAGGAAGGCGTCGAGCACCATCCATGTTTCATGCGGTGCGCCATCGAGTTTCTTATTCATGGCGCGGCACATTTTCGGCAGCTCATCCATGAGCGGGGTCTTGGTGTGCATCCGTCCGGCGGAGTCGACAACCACCGGATCGCAACCCTTGGCGAGGGCTGCATCGACGGCGTTGAAAGCAACCCCCGCTGCGTCGGCCCCCATTTCGCCGCCGACAAAATCGCAACCGACCTTTTCGCTCCAGAGCTTGAGCTGGGAGGATCCGGCGGCACGGAACGTATCGGAACCGCAAAGCATTGGCTTGAGTCCCTGCCCCATAGCCATGTGGGCAAGCTTGGCGGCGGTGGTGGTTTTCCCGGAGCCATTGACACCCAGGAGCAGAAGAACGAACGGGTTCTTGCCCGATGGCCACTCGAATGGCTGGGCGTCGCCGAGTTCATCGAGAAGCAGATCCCGCAGGAGCTCCTTGCGGGATACCTTGCGGGGGGCGGATTCGAGCTTGTCGACGATCTCCATCGTTAATCGGGCGGGCACATCGGAGCGCAAAAGAATTTCTTCGAGGTCTTCGACGTTGAGTTCGTCCATATCCCCGACCGAGGGGGAAAAGACCTGCTTGATGATGCTCCGGGTCTTGGAAAGCGCGGTAACCCAGGCCACCATTATCGGTCCCTCTTTGGCGGCTTGTAGGTGGTGCGTGCCGGACGGTCTAGCTCCTTGCGGATGCGATCGAGCACGCCGTTGACGAACCGACCGGACTGGAAGCTGCTGAAGTCCTTGGCAAAATGGACGGCTTCGTTGATCGACACCACGGGCGGAACGTCGTCGCGGTAGAGCATTTCAAAGAGGGCGACGCGCATTACGGTTCGGTCGACCGCACCCATGCGTTCGGAATCCCAGCGCTTGGCATATTGCGAAAGCCGGTCGTCGAGTTCGTCCTTGCGCTGCACCACACCCTTGATGATTTCCTCGGCGTAGTTTTTTTCGCGGTCGATGGGTTCCTTGCCCTCCCAGAAATCCTTCAGCGCGATATCGATCGGCGTAGCATTGAAATCGAGCTGAAACAAAAACTGGATGATCCACTCGCGCGTCGCACGCCGTCCGTTGATTTTTTTCTTTTCCATAAAACCTCAATTTCATTGAGGAAATCCTAATCCCCAATATTCAAATCCTAAACGATGGCGTCGCAAACCCAAAAATCAAAAATGTTAGAGTTGCTGGCAGATGCGTGCGGTTTCGATGGCCGCTTCGGCGGCATACCACCCGCGGGTGTTTTCCCCACCCAAACAGCGCGCCTCGGCCTGTGCCCATGTGCGGACACCGACGATTTCGTTGATGACCGGGACGTTATGGCGGCAGGAGAGGTCGAGTATGCTTTGCCCCGTGGCATCGATAATCATCTGCGCATGCTGCGTTTCACCTTCAACCACCACTCCGAGTACGATCAATGCACTGTAGTTTCCGGTGGAGGCCAACTTGTTGGCCACCATGGGAATTTCGTAGGCGCCGGGAACGCGCACCACATCGATGGTTTCCGGCTTCGCACCGTTTTTCTCCAGACATTGGACTGCACTGCGGCAAAGCTCGTCGGTCAGCCCGTCGTTGAAGCGGCTCACGACAATACCAAAGCGCATGCCCGAGGCATCTAGGTTGCCAAGAACCTGATTTGCGCCAATGCCGCCGATTGGATTAATAGATTTCGATATGCCTTTTCCCATAAAGAGCTCCTTTCGAGACAAGTGAAACGTGAGGCGTGATTATTTCTGGTCACGCATCACCCGTCACGCATCACTAAATAATATGCCCCATTTTATCGCGCTTCGTGGCGATGTAGCATTCGTTGTGCTCGTGGGTCGGAAGTACGAGCGAAACGCGTTCGACCACTTCGATCCCATACTTATCCAGCCCCTTGATCTTGGCCGGATTATTAGTCAGCAGTTTAATCTTCTTCATGCCCAAATCGTTGAGGATCTGCGCACCGATTCCATAGTCGCGCAGGTCGGCATTGAAACCGAGGTGTTCGTTGGCTTCGACCGTATCCAGTCCTTTTTCCTGCAGCTCATACGCGTGGATCTTCTTGGCCAGCCCAATGCCGCGGCCTTCCTGGCGCATGTAGACGACGGCACCATAGCCATGCGCCTGAACGGCCTGCATGGCGGCATGCAACTGTGCCCCGCAATCGCACCGCATCGAGTGGAACACATCGCCGGTGAGACATTCGCTGTGCATGCGCACCAGCGGGGTTTTTCCAGATTCCGGAGAACCGCACACCAAGGCCAGATGGTCTTTGTTATCAACGACCGAACTGTAGAGCGACAGTCGGAACGGCCCGGCATCGGTCGGCATATTGACTTCCCGTTCCGCTTGGACAAGCGATTCGTGGGTATAGCGATATTTAACGATTTCCGACACCGCCGTCATTTTTAGTCCATGTTCGTCGGCAAATCTGCGCAGCTCTGGAACGCGCGCCATTTCGCCGTCCTCGCGCAGGACTTCGCAGATCACGCCGGCGGGCTTCATGCCGCAGATGCGGGCAAGATCGACCGTGCCTTCGGTATGGCCGGCGCGTTCCAGCACCCCTCCGGGCATCGCCTTGAGCGGGAACATGTGGCCCGGCTTGATGAAGTCGGCCGCTTGGCTTTTTTCGTCAATCAACGCCCGTACCGTGTTGGATCGGTCAGTGGCACTAATACCCGTAGTGGTGCCCTCGCGGACATCAACCGAATCCATGAAAGCGGTATGGTATTTGTCCGACGAATGCGCCGGAACCATGTGTGCGAGACCAAGGCGGGCAAGCATCTCTTCGTCCATCGGCACGCAAACGAGGCCGCGTGCATACTTGATCATGAAATTGATGGTTTCGGGTGTGGTCATTTCGGCGGCGCAGACCAGATCGCCTTCATTTTCACGGTCTTCATCGTCGGTCATCACGATGATTTCGCCCTTGCGGAATGCCTCGACCACATCCTCGATCGGATCAAACACGTCTTTTTTCATAACTGTACCTTCCAAATAAAAAAACCCTGAAGAACGCAAGTCCCCAGGGCTTCTCGACCATACTGCATGCCGGTTCATCTTCTTCCATCCAGACTATACTGTCGGTTGCAGAATTTCGCTGCATCATGCCGTTCCAAAATTTGGAAAAACTCGCGGACTGTCACCGCCGGTCGGGAATTTCACCCTGCCCTGAAGATCGCGGGAATATGTGCGAAGCCATTCCGCGTTTCAAGCCAAATCAGAAGACAAGATGGTTTCAAATCCGGATTCGAATTCTATCTCTTGTATTCATCCAGAAAATCGTCAACCGAAAGCCCCGCCTGCTTGATTGCTCCGCGCAGGGTGCCTTTGGCAAGGGACTTGTGAAGAGGAACACGCAACCGCATGATCCCTTTCGCAAAACAACATGGCCACCCCGTTGCCGGACAGCAACAAAACCCAACCGACCGAAAACCTTGATCGCTTTCTTGCCGGAAATGCTGGGCAGGTCAGGCATAGACAGGAATCTCGAAGGTGGTCACCATCGGACGAAAGACCGTTTCCTGCGGAAACTCTTCGAGGTAGAGCCCGGTGGCCTCCCTGAGGTTTTCCACGGCTTCTTCCACCGAGACCCCCTGACTGGTGGTTCCGGTTTCAGGGCATTGAGCCACGTACCACTCTTCCTCTTTATGTATAACCGCTGTATAAACCATAATTAACCTCGCTCCGGGAAAGGTATGCCTTTTGCCTACATGAATTCAACCCAATGTTCCATACCTGCACGAATGGAACCCACCCGGAACCTTCCCTTTTGGGATCAGCTCAGGGCGGATGGTTTGGTTTTCGTCCCGCAAGGCGGGAGCGGGAATACGCGTTAGCCAGAGTCCCTTCCTCTGTATTGGCGGGCAGAGCGGCGCGGAAGCCGATGTTGTTCGTATTCGACGTGTAGCCGCATTCTCCAACACATCCATGGAACCGAAAAAATATCCGTTTATCATATATACGCCCTATTAAATGGGTATTTTATGGGCAATATATCCGTTTATCATATAATCTCAACCCCCTTGCAGCGGCGGGTTTTGGGATCGTACACCGTAAAATGGCGATATTCCCCAGAGAGCAATTCGTTCCAGATACGCTCGATGTTCGGATGAAGGGGTTCCGTCTCCACGACCTTTTCGAACAAGTGTCCGATTCGTTTCATTTTGCGACTCTCTGGAGTGCGGTGGCAACCAACGGGCGACACCGCTTTTCAGTCGCACCAGCCCTATGCACACGCAAAAGCGGTGTGGTGCTTCGCTTCCCACCGCACTCCAAGTCGGCTACGCCGATTCCACTACTCCTCTTTCTGGGTGGGGTAGTCCCGGCAGATTTCCAGCAGGGCTTCGCCATACTTTTCGACACGCGACTTGCCACCCCTTCCACTTTTCCAAGTTCGGCAATCGTGCCAACCTTCTTTTTGACGATCTCCGCCAGCTGGGCGTTGGTGAAGAGGGTGTAGACGGGAACGCCCTCGGTTTCGCTGTGCGCCTTGCGCCAGTCGCGCAAGGCACTGAACACGGCAAACTCGCCCTCCGTCAACTCCTCGCGATAATCCATCTTCGGTGCCTTGGTGGTTTTTTCGCCGGATGGGCCGTCGAGATATTCCACCACAAAAAGAAGATACGGATCGGAACCTTTCACAACGATCTCATCGCGCACCCGCCAGAATTCGGTGCGAGGAGAGAAAACCGTTCAGTTCGGCAACGGCCTCATCGCAGGGAACCGGATAGGTGAATACGCGATATTTCATTTGTTATATTTCCTATGCCCCTTGTCTGTCGCAATGTAGCCGCGATCCGAGATCGCGGAGAAGTGATGTGGTTTTTACCCTTCTATAGGGTTTGTTTTCACGGGCTAGCTTTGGCACTCTCCTGTTCGTTTTTTACCGACCAAACTAGGGAATACATGGCAAAGAAAACCTATTCATCCGAACTCTGCAAGGAACTCACGCGCACTGTGGATGATCCTCAACTGGAGATCCGCCACCGCCCCGTCCGCTATGAAAACGGCACGGTGCTGCCCATCGAGATCACCGGCGTATTCCCCGCCATCGAAGGCACCGCCGAACTGACGGTCGACAAGTTCCTTGGCGGCGGTTTCGCCGGGCAGGTCTACCGCTGCAAGCTCACGGGGCTTGAACTTCCCGAGGGGGAAAACATTCCAGGGCTGGAAATCGGCAAGCTCTACGCCATCAAGATCGTCATTCCGCCCAGCTCCTTTTCGCGCTGGTTCCGCAACACCACGTACTGGCTCGCATTCCAGGGGCCGTTCAGTTCTCAGGTCAACCATGGCGCCTGCCGCGCCGGGCTCGCATGGCAAAAGCTTGTTCGCCGCGCCAGCCTCATCAAGTTTGGCCGCGAAACCGCAGTGAAGGATGCCTACGCCTCCTTCTGGGACGCCAACCTCAACGCCTACGGCGAGATCACCGAATGGGTCGAAGGCCGCATGTGGAAGCTCGAAGCCGACGACAATATCACCACCCGTCGCGACTGGCGCAATATCGACCTCGCCGATACTGGTAGCCCCGAGTTTGTGGACAAGCGCCGCTTCATGGCCGGCATGGTCGAACTGATGCATGAAATGGGCGCGCCCGAATTTGCCCGGCAGTACGAATGGTCGACCATGAAGAGCCAGCCCAACTGCATGAAGCGCACCGACACCGAAGACGGCGGCCTCTGCGCCATCGACTTCCGCGCCGGACTCGCCCTGCTCCCCTGGCTGCCCATGAGCCCCGGCGACTTCAAGCTGATTTTCGATGGCCTGTTCAAACGCCACACCCTTGTACAGTTCGACCGCTGCGACCTTTCCAAAATGGAAGCCTATATCGCCACCCACTCCGGGGTGTTCGCCGACGTGCAACCGATGATCGACGAGCTGAAGATCCAGGATCGCGCCTACCGCCGCTCGCTACTCGACATCACCCACCACGGCCTACGTCCGACGTTTGACCGGGAATTGCAGAAAGACATCATTGCCGGTTTGGTGGAAGGCTATCTGGCCGACGACCTCGTCGACGAGACCTTTGCCGAAAAGCTCCGCCAAGGTGGGTTGCGCTTCGCGCTCTTCCATCTGCTTGGCGCAATCCCAATCCTTGGAAAACTCATCCGCAAGCGCTGGGGAAACGCCGCCTATCGCAGGCATGTCTTCCAGATTTTGACGAAACCCACCTACTTCAAGGCCGCTGCCCAAGCCCGCGCCGCGCACGATTTAATCGGCTGGCACCGTGCCGGACGCACCGACGAAGCACGCACCCGCAAACTTGCCGAAAAACTCGGACTGTTTTTCATGGAGCGCTTCACCGTCGGCCTCCTGCCGATCAGCCTGCACCGCCTAGCCATCCGCCCCCTGATTGCGTGGAACGGCATCATCGCCTTTTTCAAGTTTATCTACGACTTTGCCGTAGACGAGGCGTTCCGTGAAAAGTGGTTCCTCAACCAGGTTGCCGAGGGCGAGAAGGACGGCATGCTTTCCAAAGAGGAACACGACCATATCGTCTCCATCATCAAGGAGCCGTTCATCGTCAAATACCTCAAAAGCATGGCGGTGCATTTCTGCACGATTCCCGTCACACAGATTGTCAGCGTGATTACCGGCGGGTTTGTCTTTGCCTACGTGCTGGGCAAGGGTGGCTCCAAGGCCGAGGCATCGATGGCCTTTGCCGGAACCCTCGCCCTCTTCCAAGTTACGCCGATCTCACCCGGATCGCTCTGCCGCGGATTCTATGTGGTCTATCTCATGATCCGCGAGCGCAACTGGCATGACTATCTCGTGGCCTGCCCGCTCTCGTTCGTGAAATATATTGGCTATCTCGCCTTTCCGCTACAGATGACCACGACCTACCCGCACCTCGCACGCTTCCTCGTAAGCCGCCGCGCAACGGCGCTGGTACACATTATTCCGGTGTTTGGAGAACACGGCGCCCTGCTGGAACACTGGGTCTTCGACCTCTTTTTCAACGTGCCGCAAATCATGGGGCGTCACATCAAGGGACTGCTGACCGGATGGATGCTGTTCGGCATGGCCATCATCCTGCCTGCGCTGTTTGTGGTCTCCACAAAGGGCTGGGTCGGCCTGATGATCGCGCTGGTCGCCGTCTTCCTCTGCCCGCGCATGGTCTTCTACCCCTTGCTTTGCCGCGGCAAGCAGCCGGATCAATAGGCCCGGGCGTCGCTCTTCTCCATGAAATTGATGAAGGAGCGGTTGACGACCCGGTGGCCGCCGGGGGTGGGATAGTTGCCGGTAAAGTACCAGTCTCCCGTGTGCTCCGGACAGGCTTCGTGGAGGCCTCCGATGCTCTGGTAGATGATCTGCACCTTGGCCTTCATTCCGGGGGGCGTAAGGATCTGGGCAATCTTTTTGGAAATCTGGTCGGCGTTGAAAAGGTCGAACAGGCGGATCACCTGGTTCTGCGCTTCGGCACGCGGCTTCCTTTCGTTTTCCAGGCAGGCTTGGTAGATC
>DAOVNC010000327.1 GCA_030630445.1 Kiritimatiellales bacterium
CTGTTAACAATTTCGACGACTCTAAGCCAATCGGCCTCGCAGCAGCCCTTGATCGCCATCTTCTCCACCCCGGCCAAGCAGGCGCGTTCCATCACTTTTTCGAGCATTGGAAAGATGCGTTCGTCCTGGATGTGGTTGTGGCAATCGAAGAGTTTCATTGGGAAGTATGGATTATGGAAGATGAAATATGAAAATGGAACTCAAGCGGCGTTTGCCTTTTTTTGTGAGGCTGCCGCAGACCCGCTTTCATCTTTCATCCCTCATCTTTCAATTTTCAGGTTTCAGCTCCGGTGCTTGATATATTTGAGGGCTTTGCTAACGGGGAGTTCGTCGGAGGAGGGGCCGTTACGGATATAGAAGGCCTCTTTGTTTCCATTCTTGAGGAAAACCGGTTCGGCGGAACGGGAGCAATGGACGATGCCAACGGTTTTACCCTCCACCGGAACCAAAACAAAACGAATGTGCTTGGAGAGTTCCGCGCCAATGTGCGCGGCGATGAGGTTCTTGAAGTGCAGGCGGCATTTATCCTCGTTTTCGAAGACGTCCTGTTCGAGGCCGGTGATTTCACCGGCGTCGGTAACGCCAAGCAGCAGTGTTCCGCCATCGGTGTTGAGAAAAGCGGCGACGCCCTTGAGCCACGCCAGTTCAATCTCCTTTCCGGGTTTCTTGGAATGCAGGTTCATGCGCAGGGTGGACTTGAATTCGACATAGCGGTTTTCACCCTTAGCGATCAGGGATTGCACATCCTCTGCGGAAATATCGTCGCCCAACTGAAGTTCTCGGCTTCTAATGCGCCAAATAAAGAATACAGACAGGGCTAGCACAGCCAATACAACCACAATGCCAATGCCAAAAAGTATTTTTCGGCGTCTGGCAATATCCCCGACAATATCGGATTCGGGAACCAACAACCCCAACCAGACATTACGCCGCGCTTTTTCCAGTGGAACAAATCCGCACCACCAAGCAGCACCTTCAAAGAACATTTTGACCACTTCAGGTTGATAAGGGGCTGCTTCAATTTCCATATCATCACTAAGCCACATGTCATCACTCCACCAAATCGAAAGACTCCTTTTTGCCAACTGGTCTTTGATTAGTTCCACGGACTGGAATTCCGATTGTGAAGATTCGGAATCGGGAATATACAATCGTCCGTCCGGCTGAAATATAAATGCTCGACTCGACGCAGTTGGTGCCATTTCTTGAATCGTACCAAAGAAGTCTTCCAGCAAAATATCGAATGCGGCAACCACCAGCCCCTTTCCACTTTTATCTGGCCAGGAAACCGATGCGGTTACACCATACTCATCCAATGTAAAAAACCGATAGATTTCAGTCCAATAGAAGCCATCAGCCTTCAACGCTGGAGCAAACCACGGCCGTTGCATAGAATCGTAAAGCTTATCCTTCGATGGTTGGGAAATGGTTCCATCGGAAAGGATAAAATAGCTCCTTCCTTCCGAATCGGCAACCGATATACCGGCGAGCATCCGTTCCTTCCCAAAGAATGGAAGCAAAAGTTCCTTCAGCTTTTCCGTATCGGACAGATCAACCAGTCCGGAACCTCCCCAGTCGCGCACCATGCCCAAAGATGATTCCACCCGTCCCACCATACCCTGAAACTCGGTGGCGACGCGTTTGGACGCATTATCAATATACTGCTCGGAAATATCGCGCTTCACCTGCGAGGCAAAGTACGCAACGATACCGATTAGCAGAATCGAAAAGGCGAAGGCCACGACCACAACATCCCTTGTAAGATTCCGTGATTTAAATCTTCGTTTTTTCATGTTCCAAACTCCGTACCCTGTTGTGCCGCACCGCTCTGCCGCAACGGGCGAGACGCCCGTTCTACAATCCATCCAAGCCACCTACATCATGGGGCGTGCCCAGCCGCCGAAGGCTTTCATTAAACGCGTGTTGATGACCGTACTGGAATCCGGGACTTCGGGAAAGTAGCCGACGTCGATATAGTTATCCTGGAAACCGGGATCGCGGGGCGACAAGGGTTCGTGCCCGTCCTTCAACTCATAGTTGGTGGTGTAGCGATAGGGCCAAACGTCGAACACCGGAAGTGCCGTGGAGATGCCGCCAATAAAACCGCTGAAATACGAGATTCCCGGGGTGGTCGGGCCCTTGCTGACTGTCCACGCATTTTGGGGTTCGCAAGCATTCAGGATCAAATCCTCCAGCACGCACGCCACCTCTTCATCGCCGATGAATACCCCGCATTCGGTATTGAGCTTGGCGGAGCGCGGATCGAAGTTGTGCGAACCGATCATTGCAACCTTCCGATCCATCACAAACGATTTGGCGTGAATGCACAGGCGTGGCCCGGCCCGGTGCATCTGGTCGATGTCGGCCACATTTTCAATTCCGCTTTTCTTGATGGCCTGTTCCACCAGCACATCGAGGCCGTGCACATAGTTTGCCTGATCCGCCGGATAGGGCTTCGATTCATAGATGTCGATACCCGATTTTTTATAGAGTTCCTTGCGATGCTTGAAGGAGAGGGCATAGACGTGGAGGTGGTCGGCCGCCGCCAGGCTGTTGCTTGACGCAATGATGCGGAACCGAGGATTGGCCTTGTGGATTTCGCTGAAACTCTTGCGGACATCGCGGCTGTAGATCAGGTAGGGCGTTTGGTAGACCAGCCGGTCTTTGGCCATGGCAAGAGCGCTCTCGAACCATTCGTCGAACTCCATGCGCACCTTCCTGCCGTGGAACTTGCGCGGGGTATCGTAGATAAACTGCACCTGGTCGGCCTCGTAGACCTTCAGGCCTTCCCGAACCTTGGAGAGCGACTGTTCATTGGCCAGCTGGTCGATCTCCTTGAACATCCAATAGTCCATCGGATCGGAGAACGGTTCGCAACCGTTGGAGAGCATGTCGAACTCTGCCCGCACATCGAGAAACTGCGTGAGGAACACGGCATTCTTGTCCTGCCAGAAAAGCTCGAACGAATTCTGCATATCCATCACCGCCGGCCCGGCCACAACCACATCGCGATCGCGGAAAAGAAAGGCGGTGTTGCGATCGTAGTATTTCCCCTCGTAGTTGCGCCCGCCCGCGATGCCGATGCGACCGTCGACGAGCAGGAGCTTGTTGTGCATGCGGCGGTTCATCCGCTTGGCCTTGAAAAAGAGGTTGTCCCAAAAACCGAACCGCCCCTGCTCCACATATTCCGCAAGAGGTTTATAGAGGCAGATTTCAATATTGCGGTGGGCGCGGGCCATGCGCGCGAGTTGCTCCGGGGTTCCCGGGGGATTCAGTGCGTCGGCCAAAATGCGGACGAGCACCCCGCGCTCGGCGGCCGTCACCAACTCGTCGAACACAAAGCGGCTCGTCGGCCCATCCCTCCAGATATAGGTTTGGATATCGACCGATTTGCGCGCGGAACGGATCAGGTGGATGCGGGCGAGCAACGCGTCGTCCCCTACTTCAAGAATGCTTACATATTGCTCCGTACGGCCCGCGTCCTTGTTTTTCCACGCCTCGTCCGCCAGTGACTGGTATTCCGACTCGATCGGCTGGGCCTCGGCGATGTCCGACCGCTTGAGACGTTGATACTTGAATGCATTCTCCAGCTCGCGTTCCGGGATGGTCGAGCAGCCCGCCAGCAGCAGAGCTAGACAACAGGAACATATGGAACCACGGAACACATTGAAGACACGGAACCTGATTCGCCGCTTCTTTTTCGGAGTGCTCGGCCCAATTAGTCGCACTTGCTCCCAATTGTGTGGTTCAACCAAGACCCATCTAAACGTGTTTTCTCTCAATTGCATCACGGGAAGCACTCTATCCATTCCTCGCAGGGAAGCAAACCTGTTTCCTGAAAGAGGAACCCACGGACTCGCATGAAAGAATTCAAACCACAGAATTGCCATCCCGTGGTTTTATTAGATTCTTCGTAGATTTTAGTGGTGACTGGAGCTCAACGACCTGCAAAGTACGGCTAATTGACCGCTAAGACGCCAAGACGCCAAGATTTTCTTTTCCTTTGCGCCTTTGCGTCTTCGCGGTCATCCATCCTTCCATATATCAAGGGATTCTCCATCGTTTGGAGCATCGGCTGCTTCCTATAAATCCGTTGCATGGTCTTGTTCCTGAGTAAGAAGGGTCTGCAGCGGTTGGTTTCTCC
>DAOVNC010000045.1 GCA_030630445.1 Kiritimatiellales bacterium
TGCTTGGTTTCCGCATCTATTGCTATTCCCAAACACCGGGCTCTCTGCCGAGGAGATCAGCCGGATAAAATCCTGTCCATCCTGTCATCCTGTCTAAAATTCTCCAGTTTAGCCACGTTCACCATAAAAATCTACGAAGAGCCATTATTCTGTGAACATTCTCTTTATTTTGGTTCCGGCTCTGCCTGGTTGGGGTCATGAAATGGGAAATAAATATATCATTAATGATATATTTACCCGGTTTTAAGGTCGTTTTAAGCCCTTTTTATATCACAAACGCATATTTTTTGGCGGATGGTTTGATCTAAAACCGCATCAAAAAGCCTGCCCTACGTGCTTTGGCGAAGGCTGGTTGATCCTGTAAAACGGTCACGCCCAAAGGTTGGAAATGGCGCTCATTGCTTCGCAGAGGTCGTCATGGAGGACGAGATGGGCTTTTCGATCCAATGGGGTTGGATCGTGGTTGATGATTACCAGCCGGGCGTCAAGCGGTCGATAGTCCGGAAGGCTGGCAGCGGGATAAACCGTCAACGACGAACCAAGCACCAGCACAAGGTCAGCCAGACCCATGGCGCGAACCGATGCGTTCCAGTCAACCTCCGGCAACATTTCCCCAAAGAAGGTGATGTCGGGTTTGAAGACCCCGCCGCAAACACAGTGCGGAATATCGCCGCGTTCAATCGCTGGAAAAAGCCGCTCCGTTTCTGTTCGTGCGCCGCACGACTGGCAGCTGCTGTGGATATGGTTGCCATGCACGGAGTAAACGGGTGCGGAGCCTGCCCGCTGGTGGTAGTCGTCCACGTTCTGGGTAATGACTGTGACGTCCTTGCCCCACCGTTGCCAATCGGCCAATGCGCAATGCGCAGCGTTTGGATGGGCGTCGCGCACTTGGGGATAGAATTCACGGGCAAAGGTATAGAAAATCGAGGGATCGCACCGAAAGGCATTGAGATCGAACACGTTTACGTTGCGTTCGTTGGAATAGATGCCGCTGGCCGACCGAAAATCCGGGATGCCCGACGCCGTCGAAATCCCCGCCCCCGTCAGGGCCACGATCGACTCCGCCGAAGCCACCCACTCCGCCAACTTTTGAATCAATGCCGTATCCATGAAACCGACTTTATTCGGGACTGGATCAAAGTCCAAGTTCCAAACCCGAAAACACCGCGCGGCAGAGTCGCAACCAAAATGTAGATGCGTGGTTGGCGCCGCCGAAAAGAAGGCGGCTGCACAAAGACAGAATGGAACCGGAACACACGAAATTTAAACCGCGAATGGACGCTGATGAACGCGAATGAATGACCAGCGGATTAATGTAAATTGGATTATGGAATGCCTGCATCCTATCGGCTCTTTTTTGGTTGCGGCGTTGCCGCGCTAGATCCTCTGTGGTGAATCCTTCCGTCAAGGTGCCTGCTGTGCAGCAGGCCTACATTTCCCAAACCCTGGAAGTCATCTGCGTCAATCCGCGTGCATCTGCGGTTCAAACCCTACATGCCAGCCTAAAAAATCTTCGTGTCCCCTGCTCCCTCTGTGGTAAACAAGCCTCATTCAAGGAGATTTCGATGAGCGAAGAAAACAGGGTGACGATTGAATATTGCTCGAAGTGCAAGTTCATGATGCGCTCGGCGTGGATTGCGCAGGAGTTGCTGCAGACGTTCGAGGGCGACCTGGACGAGGCGGCGCTTCGTCCCAGTTCCGTGCCGGGCATTTGGCAAATCCTGGCCAACGGCCAGCTGGTGTGGAATCGCAAGACGGAGCGCGGGATCCCGGATCTGAAGGATTTGAAGCGGCGCGTGCGCGACGTTATCGCCCCGAACAAGGATCTCGGCCATGCCGAGACGGTGGAACCATGACCCCGAACCTCGCTACCTTAATGCTGGTTGGATTGGCCGTTGTCTTGACGGCCCACTATCTCCGCCAGAAGTCGCTGCTCGCCAAGGGCTGGAAGGCGGACGACGCCAAACCCCACATTAGGATCCTGTCCCTTAACGGCGGAATGTTGCTGGGTCTCGCGGTGATGGCCTTGATTATGGCCGACTGGCCGTACGGGCTGATTGGAATCCTGCTGTTCATTGAATCCGCCGTATGCTTTGCGTTTGCGAAGAAGCTCCGCAATAAATAGCACACATAGAAAAAGCACCAACGCCCAGCTTGCCGATCACATCAATCGAACCCCGTTATCGATATAGGCGAACCCGGAGAATAAATTCGTTAGCGGGATCGCTGGGTCGAAAGAACAGGGTTTCCTGTTGCCACGAAACTTCAATGGCCAAGCGCTTTTTCATGCCCAGATCCCGCTGAACGCCAGCGGTTACACGCACCTGTTCCTGTCGTATGTTTTCATCCCCGGCCAATTTCATAAAACCTTCGGCACTGGCCAGAACCGACCAGACCCGATCTTCCTGATAGGCCGACAACCAGTAGTTGGCAAGCAGTTGATAGCGCAACCGTGCCGAGCTGAGCGAATTCCACGTCTCCGTATTAAAATCAAAACGTTCTTCGAGACGTAGATAATGGTCAACCGAAAAACGCTCTCCCGATGGCCAGGTGGTTTCGACACCCTGAAACGGACGGATTTCCCAGCGGTTGTCCAGCACATCATGAAAGGTGTAGAAATTACCCAATCCCGCCGTAAAGTGGACGTTCTTGTATGGAATCCGAAGGCTGGGCCGCACGACCAACATCCACCAATCATCATTGTCGAGCTCGGTACGCACCCCCACATCGCCGAACACCTCAAGGTTTTCCTTCGGCCACCACGACGGGTTGTAGTCGATCCAGATTTGCTCGGATGTTTTTGCCCGGACTTCCGGAAGGATGAACAGCAGAATACCCGCCACCCCTACCATGGCACAGCGAGCATATCCTGAAGTCATCTCAGCTCCTTTTCATTCCTTAATCATTTATGTCTACCGGCGTCAGGATTTCGCTTCTGACGGCACCTTGCGCGCTCGACCAACGCGGCTCACTTAGGGAACATGAGCTGGAGCTGAATTCGGCTACCCCAGTCCCCAATGCCCTGAGGCGCCTCAAGGTTATAGTAGACTTGCGCATTCAGGTTCACGGGCTGCTTTCCGACCGTGAAGACTTTTCCCACGCCCCCGCCAATTGGAACCGTCCACCTGTTGCCGCTGCTCGCCTCCCAATTGGCCGTGATGATCGGAGCGGATATCAAATACCATCCATCATCCAGATTGTAGTTGGCAAACCACTGGGAGAAAGTGAAGTTGATGCTGGTGTCGCCACCCCCAACATCCCAAAGATGGTTCACCAGACCTCCGACCACCCAATTTCCCGGCATGGCAAGAACAACCGCAGATGGTCCTAGCGCCCACTCCCCCGCGCCCAGCCGGTCGTCGGTCGATGTAGGGATATTTACAGCCGGCCCCGCCCCCCAGATGACCTTGCCCGGTTTCGCGGGGGATGCGAAGGCGGTAAAGACGATATCGCCCAGTCCCGTCTTGCGGTCGACCCCCGGCCCAAGCTTGGGCACGGAGACGATCGGGATGATGGTTCGCGTAATCAGGTTCCAGTCCTCGCTCATCTTAAAAGGCCAAACGGGCTGGATATTGAGCACATTCAGGGGCTCCTCCTCCGGCCCGACCTTGAAGGTGGTATTGTTCTGGAACGGCAAACTGATCAGGTTCGCAACTGGATTCTGAACGGCTCGAGCCAGCTCGGCCATTTCATCCTCGCCGGGATCAATGATACCGTCGCCCAGCACAGGTTCTCCCGAGGTAGAGGATGGAGAAGCATAGACCGATCCAAAGACTCCCATCATCAAGGTGAAAGCCGCCACTGCCATGACTAATTCCCCATTCTTGACTTTCCGTTCTTTATTGCTTAATTCATGCATCATTTCTAATCCCTCCTCTATAATTACCGTTTAACCTATCTTCGGTTTTATGCGAGTTGCCTCAAATTAAATGCCGCAGTTGGCTCCCTCCGAAGCGAATAGAGCCGCGCCGTTTCAACGGCGGGCTCTCCACCTATACGCCAGTCTCTAGTCCGCACCAATCACGGCTGGCATGTCCTGCTGGAAGGGATTTCGATTAAGCTGCTGATCACCGACCGGCACCGTGCCCGGCAGGATTTCGAAGCGCAGTTCGAAATGAATCATGGTTGATTTCAGTTTATCAATCACGGAGGTGTCGCCTTTGGTTTTTGCCGTGCCATCCGCAATCATTTGATCCAGCGTCTTGACGCCCATCATGACCAGATCCAGATCGGAACGATTGATAGTGATGCTCAAGTCCGCATCCGGATCCTGAAAGCCCTCGATATTGTTCAACGTGGCATTTCTCAGCTCGATCAGGTATTTCTCGTCATTATCCGGCGTAATCAGGTTGATCGAGAACTCCATTCCGGCGGCCTTGTCGCTATCCATTCTGATGCCCAGAAAGTCGAGCCAGAGACCTGTTTCCATCGCTTTAACAAGATCAGGACCCCCGGTTTTGGGAGATGCCCCGGAGGGTATGCCGTTCCTCAACTCAAACGCCCCGGCCAGGAATGCATTTCTTAAACTCGGACTTTCCTGCTGATAACCCATTTGCTCGTAGCAATCGGCCAGCAGATCCTTGCCGTCCTGATTTCCGGGTTCGCCATAGGTCAGCTTGTTCAGGATCTCGATGGCCTGAAGGTATTCACCTTTTGCATAAAGCTCTTTTCCTTTTTTAAGGATCGATTCAGCCCCTCCCATCATTTCCACAAAGAGCGGTGCCGAGTCATAGGGCGACAATGGCATCAGGTTGGCCGGATTTCCATCCCAGTGGCCCAGATAACGGTTCACAACACCACGGCTATTGTTTTCCGGCGATCCATGATAGCTTCTCGCGTGCCAGCTATCCAGGAGGCTATCGGGAACCTTGTATTCATTATGAATTTCGTTCAAGGTTACGCCTTGGTTTACCAGATGCAATACGCCGTTATTCAGGTGGGCATAGGTGTCGCGCTGATCTTTCATCACTTCCTGAA
Source organism: Kiritimatiellales bacterium (assembly GCA_030630445.1). GTDB lineage: Bacteria > Verrucomicrobiota > Kiritimatiellia > Kiritimatiellales > Pontiellaceae > Pontiella. The sequence continues at coordinate 4,978 of DAOVNC010000045.1, forward strand.
CCCGGTCGTTGCCCCAGCGCGGCCATGAATGGGAAGCGAACATTACTTCGGCTTCCTGACCAAACAAGTAGAGTGCTTCGTTGATGTTTTTTGACCAGTTCAGAGAATCGCGCACCATGGCTCCCCGCAGGGTATAGATGTTGTGAATCGTGGCGACGATGTTCTCCGCCGCCCAGAACGCCTTCATATCCGGGAAGTAGGTATTCATCTCACAGGGGGCTTCGGTATCCGGCGTATCCTGGAAGATCATTCTCACGCCATCGACCGTCATCTCCTGGATGTGTTCCGTAATGGTTACATTTGGTGCGATTAGCCCTAGGTCGCCAGCCGCCGTATTTTTTCCGATGGCCTGGTCAACATGCCCATGAGGATCGGCAGGCAATAGAACACCGTATTGCAGAAACATTCTCCGGTTCATGGCGTTTCCGGCATATACATTCTCGGCAATGGCATGCTCCATGAATCCGGTGGGAGCAATGATTTTCACCTTGCCGCTTAGAACATCTTTTTCATCAACAACACCGCGTATACCACCCCAGTGGTCAGCATGCGAATGGGAAAAGACCACAGCCACCACCGGCCGTTCGCCCAGATGCTTGTTGATCAGCTCCAAGGCGGCCCGAGCCGTTTCCTTTGCGGTCAATGGATCAAAAACAATCCAGCCGGTATCCCCTTTGACAAAGCTAATATTGGCCAGGTCGAACCCGCGCACCTGATAGATTCCGGGAATGACTTCATACAAACCATAGTTCATATTCAGCACGGCCTGCCGCTGCAACGACGGGTGGATGCTCTGGTATTCCTTGTCTTCGAGCAGGAAGGAATATTTTCCCATGCTCCAGGCCACATGGCCGGCATCCGCCATGATCTCTGTATAGTCGGGAGCAGCGATGAAGCCCCTCTTCTGCTCCTCAAAGTCGCGCTTGTCCTTGAAGGGCATCTTGTTTTTCAGCTGCTCCCAGTTGGCGACCGTATATTCAGAGGGGACGTTTCCCTTCGGGTCGAAGTGCTTATGCTCCTCTGCCACGCAGCTGGTCAAAAAACCACCCAGCACAAGGGCTGTAACTACATTTATCTTCTTTTTCATCGGACTCTCCTAGGGTTCATAACTTCATTCATTATTCTCAATACATGGTTAGGCTGATTGCGGTCGGATCATCTATTGAACTGGGTCATCGGACCACCTCCTTTAGAACTTGTCCACTAGCTGCGGAAGGCCGCAGGGTTCCAATACATGCCGAGAGCGTGGTCGCCAACGTCTCGCAAACCACAGCAGCACCAACCCATATACCCATCCATCTCCCAGCCTTTATCCATCCCTCCTTTTGGCTCTAAAAAACTACCGGTACAGTTATAGAACCTCCTAGGTGCTATTTCTAAACCCAAAGTCGAATGCGTGCAAGAAAAAATTTAATCCATAATTGGAAACCTGAAACATTAGCGACCCTGTGTTTTCTTCACCCTGTGGGTGTAGCGCGTGCCTCCCGCAGGGGGCGCGCCCTCTGCAAGCGAGAGCCCCGCACTACACCTTTGCCCGAGAAGTCGCTAATGATTCAGGTTGGAAACAAAACAGTGATCGACTGAGACTTTGTTGGACTCGCCTCCACCGACAAGCTGACGGGGCTGATCCCCCGCAAAAAAAAAGCGCCCCTATGCCTCGAACAAGGATCTCGGCCATGCCGAGACGGTTCTTCATTGAATCCGCCGTATGCTTTGCGTTTGCGAAGAAACTCTGCAATAAATGAGCCCTATGGGAATTCCCCTTTCCAGACGATGGTTTGCGGCGGCGGCCTTCTGCGCCGCAACGGCGGCGATTGCGCGAAGCTCGCGATGCGATGTTTGCGGAAAGCAGCTGTCGCGGCAGGCGTGGATCTATGGGGACAAGACGCTGTGCTCGCAAGAGTGCGGCAACCAACTCCGCCCTAAATGCTCGGTGTGCAAGAAAACCATTCGCGAGAAGTACACCAAGGCCGAAGGACGAATCTTTTGCAGCACAGCCTGCTTCCACACCACGCTTCCGAAGTGCGAGATCTGCAAGAAGCCGGTCGAAACAGGATTCACGATTACCCGGCACCACTATTGCGAGGAGTGCGTCAAGAAGCAGCCGACCTGCTTTTCGTGCGGCCTGCCCGCCGCGCACCCTACCCGGCTAAAGGATGGCCGCGAAATCTGCATAGGTTGCATGCGCTGGGCGGTCACGACGCAGGAGGTGGCGCAAAAACACTATGACCGCGCACGGAGACAACTCGAAGCGTGGACCTCGCTCAAGCATGCGTCGGTACCGGAGCTGGTGCTGGTGGACAGAACGAAAATGGATGAGCTCTCGAACACGATCCGCAAGTCCGATTCGCCCGTATCGGTTCGTGGCCTCTACAGCCGCCAAACAACGGTGGCCAAGCGCGGCCTGTTCGGAATATGGAAAAAGGCGCCGGAACCGGATCGGGAAAAAATCTATCTCGTCGACCACCTGACCGACGAGGTCTTCCGGGTGGCCGCCACACACGAGCTGATGCATGATTTGATCCACGAACATTTCCCCCGGCTGGAAAAGGCCCCGCCATGGGTTCATGAAGGCATCTGCCAGCAGGCCGCCGCCGAACTTTGCCGCCGCCGCAACTATGTGGATACGCTCTACCACATTGAGGAATGCACGGATCCAGACTATGGCGATGGATTCCGCTACCTCAAGAAAGTCTCTGGTTTCCAGGGCTGGCCCGCCCTGCGCCGCTGGATGGAGACGGTGGATGTGGATGCGCTGCCGGAGGCTGCGCCGAAGTGAAACGTGAAATTTTTTCCGTCTTGAACACCAAGTCTCAAGCTTAAAAATACGTCAACCTTGTCCCTACAAATCACGACTCACGTTTCTCACCTCATCTTTATTGCTATGGATGATGTGCAGAGCAACGAGGCGGGCGACGAGGACGGTGAGGAAAATCTGGCCGCAAGCGGCTTCCATCACTGCGTAGCTCTGCACCGCATGGAGCTGGGGCGTAATATCCCCGTAGCCCAGAGTGGTCAACGTGGTGAAGCTGAAATAAACCGACCATAAACCCACCACACTGCCGGATTGAAGGTGCTCCGGTATGATGAAGCTCCCGGGCTGGAAATGTAGGAAGAGCGAGTAGACCGCCGCCCAAATAATACCCATCAGGACATAGGCGGAAATAGAGCCGGCGATCTTGTCGCCAGTGACCGGACCGCGGTCGAGCACATAGCCCATGATGCTGCCGAATATGAGCAAGTAGTAGATCAAGCGGACAGCGAGCACCATGGTTTTGAATACATCCGTATCCGTTTGGCTCAGAATTTCGGTGCTGCCCAGCACCACGTTGATCAGCGACAGCACCACCATGAAAATGAAAAACCTGCGGTTTTCCGTAATGGCCCGCAGGCAGCTGAGCAACACCACCAAACCGAAGAGCCCGATGCTTTTATCCAGAAAGCCCCGCTCGGCCGGAATCAACGGAAGAACAAGGAACATCAGAACAAACGAGAAGAGCAGCAGACTAAACCGCCCTTTCACAAAACCTTCGAGGATGGGGTGCTTTTTACTCATTCCTCTGGCTCTTCCTCAGGGGGAGTCCAACCGCCGCCGAGGGCCTTGTAGATGCCCACGAGATCCAGGCTGATCAATCCGTGGCTGGTGGCCAGCGCGTCCTGTTGCTCTAGCAGCGCCTGCTCCATGTTGAGCACGTTCTGGAAATCGGTCAGGCCGGATTTGTAGAGTTCCATCACCAGATCCACGGATGTCTGCGCCGCCTCGGCGGCGGTTTTCAGCGACTTGACGCGGTCCTGTTCGTTGGCATAGGCCGCCATGGAACCCTCGACCTCCTCCAGGGCCAGCAGAACCGTCTGCTCATAAATATGCAACGCGGCCTGGGTTCCGGCCTCTTCGGCAGCGATCTGGCTGCGGATGCGCTTCCCATTAAAGATATTCCAGCGCAGCTGCGGGCCAAAGCCGTAGGTAACGTTGTCGCTACTCAGGAAATCCCCGCCGCCGCCCAGCGATTGAATCGCCAGCGTACCCGGCAGGGTGAGCGTGGGATAGAGATCGGCTTTTGTTGCCCCGATCCGCGCATTCTGCGAAGCAAGCTCGCGCTCGGCGCGACGAATATCCGGACGCTGGCGTAACAGGTCGGCAGGCAGGCCGCGGGCAATTTGTGCTCCGGTGCACGCAGGAATCGTCGGCTGCTGCGTTTCAAGTTCCTGAAGCAGGGCATAGGGCATGTCGCCCGTCAGCACACTCAGCCGGTTGATGGCCACGATCAAGCTTTGCTTAAGCGGAGGAATCTGTGATTCAGTCCGGGAACGGTTGAGTTTGGACTGCGACACATCCAATCGGGGAACCAGCCCTGAATTGAAGCGGTTCTCCGTCAGCTCCATGGTTTTAATCTGCGCCTCGAGATTATCTTCTGCAAGGATGATGCGTTCCTGCAGGGTGCGTACATCGATATAGTTTCTGGCAATATCGGCGTAGAGCACCACCAAGATGTCGCGATAGTTTTCAACACTCGCCTGCAATGAAGCGTCGGCGGATTCGACCGAGCGGCGAATGCGTCCCCACAGATCGAGCTCCCACGCCATGGAGAGGCCCGCCTGATAGAATTCGTCCTCAATGCTACCCTGGACCGGGGAGGTCTTTATCGCGGAAGCGGAAGCATCGGCAACAATATCGGGCCAATACTGGCTGGCGCTCACGCCGCGCAGCGCGGCGGCCTGCTCGATGCGGGCGGCGGCGGTTTTGAGGTTGAGGTTGTTGGTCGAAGCCTTGGTGATGAGGCCGTTGAGCGTCTCGTCGCCAAACACCGTCCACCAGGTTTGCAGATCGGGGTCGCCGGACTTGAACTCCCCCTGCACGGCCTCGTGCCAGGCATCGGGCATCGGGGTTTCCGGGACTTCATAGTCGGGGCCAACCGAGATGCAACCGTTCAACAGGACGATACAGGAACCGGCAAGAAGAAGCAGGGGGATTCGTATTTTCATATGGGGTCTCCGGACTAATTCGCAACGTATTGGGTGAACGGGAAAATACTAGAAACTGCCAACGATCAAGTCAAACCTCTAACCCGTCTTTAAGGCGGTCCCTGAATCATTAGCGACCCTGTGTTTTCTTCACCCTGTGGGTGTGGCGCGTGCCTCCCGAAGGGGGCGCGCCCTCTGCAAGCAGAGAGGCCCGCACTACACCTTTGCCCGAGAAGTCGCTAACGATTCAGGGGCGGTCAAACCCTGGAAGCGCCGGACGAGCGGGAGCACGGCAAGGAACAGCACAAACGCGACCGCCATGCCGTACACATCCATGAGCAGATCAGACACCCCTGCCGTGCGGTCAAGCGTCAGGAACTGGAGCGTCTCGGTGACGGCAGCGAAGAGAAGGACATCGAAGCCGACCTTGAAAAAGTAGAGCGGATGCTGCCGCTCGAGCGCGGCGGAGAGATAGACCAGAAAGCAAAGCGAGGCGAAGAGGACAAAATGCCCCGTGCGATGGGCATCGCCAACCACCTTGTTGAAGCGATCCATCTGTCGCGAATCCTGTTCCTGCTTTACGGGCGGCTTTCCCGATGGCGGGGAATCTGTTTTTACCGGCGTTGGTTCCGCGATCCTTGCCCAGGCTGCTTTTACCTTGTCGGCATTGTCATCGATCCAGTCGCCGGGCATCATGGCTCCGGCGAGAATGGCCAGCACATTGAGAAAAACCAGCACCTTCAACTTGCGGCGATGGAGCCGGCAACGCGGAAAATAATAGAATGCAGCGGCTATCCATAGACCGCCGAACAGGATCCGCCACCAAACGAAGGATGCCCGGACACGCACCGGCTGCGCCTCGATCCGGTCGAACTCCGCCGAGCCCGCCACGCCAGCCTGTTGCAGCACAATATCGGCATGGGCGGCACCGGGAACGATTTCAAACACGTCTTCATGCATTTCCCAATCCTTGCATCCCCGCTCCGCCACCACGCCATGGTGGCCGGGGATCCACTTGTTGCCGGCATCGTACTGCACGAGCAATAAACGGGCGCAGCGCCATGAGTAAGCTCCTTCCACCACCCCATCCACCTTGATCCGTGCGCGAACGCGGATGGATTCATAGTCCATGGCGGAGGGCATGCGGAAATTAATCCGAGCCGCTTTGCCACCCTTTGGAACATTAAGGATGAAGCGACCGCCGGATTCAGAGACCTCTCCTGAACTGCGAGTCGCATCGGCCAGCGTCGGCGACTCCAGCAGCATGGGGCCGACCGGTTCGTAGCGATCGTAGAGCGACCAGAACACAATGGTCGCCACCAGCAGGAAAATCGCTGGTAGACGCATTTTAAGTTTTGGCTTCCAATCGTTCATCCAGCATCGAAACTACCATCGTTCGTGTTAATGTCTGCCCATTATTGGGTTATTTTTCCCATTCTAGGCATTCAGTTTCAAGGGAGGTGGGCATTATACTCTTTAAATTTTATACAACAAATAAGTGCGTGTGAAGCTACGTGTTTTCCCCCTTTGCAATATAATTGACTTACGCCGAATTTAGCATTAAGAACGCTTTCTCGCTTCGGTTTATATGTGGATTTGGGAGGGTCTCACTTATGAAACGCCTACTCGTTATTGCGGTACTGGTTTTATCGACATTAGCTACCCGCGCGGAGTTGTTCACGTTCTATGCGATTACATCCAACGACTCGAGTGGCTATGCCCAGTTTGTCGGTGAGTCGCAGCTCTATATGGATGTAACCCTGCTGGGAATGGGTCAGGCCAGCCTCGTCTTCACGAATGCCGGCCCCGAAGACGCGGTCGTTTCCCGTATCTACTTCGACTATATTCCTGAATTAAACCTGAGCCTTGTGGCGATCAACGACGGGAATGGTGTTGAATTCAAAGCAAGCCCAATCAACCCCCAAAACCTGCCTGCCGGGCGTGGCATGGAAAGCATGTTCATCGCCAATCTGGGCGTTGCATCTGAAAACCCCGCTCCGCATAAAGGCATCAACCCCTCCGACAGTCTGGAACTCATCATAGGCTATGACGATTCCTACGACCTTCTTGGCTCGCTTGGAAATGAAGATCTCCGGGTTGGCCTCCATGTCCAAAGCTTCGAGGGAGGCTACAGCGAAAGCTTTGTCAACGTGATTCCGGAACCGGGAACCCTGCCCTTGCTATGTATTGGGAGCCTCGTCCTGCGCTGGGTGCGGATCAAAAAGTCAAGACGGTTTAAGAAGGGCGACTCCTTCACGCCATACCTGGTAGCGGGCGAATCCTCCGAGTTGCAGTGGGTTGAAATCAAGTACGGCCATGGCCGTCGCGACATGCCGCGAAACCGGTGCGAAGCAGCCCTGCGCAAAGTGGCTTCCTTAAAGGCTTGAGCCGCGCCAGTGGAGCTTCTGGGCAAGGACGGAAAAATAGCTGTGGTCTTGGAGTTGCAGAAACTTGACTTTGTGCGGGCTGCGGCGGATTTCGATCCGACCGCCCTGCTCCACCCGATATTCGTCCTGCCCATCAATGGAGAGGATCAGCTCTTTCGCGGCATGGGCGACCTCGATCTCGATCAGGCTGGAGTTGGGCACCACCAGCGGACGCGAACCGAGCGTGTGCGGACAGATGACGTTGATTCCGAAACCACCGATCCCCGGATGCAGGATCGGCCCGCCCGCCGAAAGCGAATGGCCGGTGCTGCCCGTCGGCGTTGACACCATCATGCCGTCGCACATGAACGAACCCACCGGTTCGCCGTCGATGGAAAGCTTGAGCGTGACGATGCGCGACGATGCGCCCCACCCCAGCACGATATCATTCAGCGAGGAATTTTCGCCCACGATCGTTCCATTCTGGAAGATTCGGCATTCAGCCACATCGCGCTCCGAGATCTTGCAGCTTTGGTTCGCGATGGCATCCAGCGCCGCGGCCATCTCGGTATCGCCCACGCTGGTGAGGAAGCCCAGACTGCCTAGGTTGATTCCCATGATCGGAATCCCGGAGCCATGCAGCGCACGGGCGGTATAGAGCACGGTGCCGTCGCCGCCGAGTGCCAGCGCAACATCCACCTGCTGCGCGAACGACGCGACGGGGAGATGCTCCGCGCCGAGGGCTTCGGCCATGGACGCATTCTCGGCATAGAGCGTGAAGTCGTGTTCCCCCGCTAGGCGGCGCAGCTCGGCCAACACACCTTCCGCGCGCGGCCGTTTCGTGTTCACAATGACGCCAATCTTTTTCATAGGAAGCAGGATAGAATATCGCGCGCGCAACACAAGCCCTGTTTTCCAGCCGCCAACGTCCCGTGGGAGGAGATGCCGCGGTTAATCTTCCTGGACCTTCACCTTCTCCTTGAAAACGCGGTGGATGAACCACGTGTAACCCAGGACCAGCGGCATGCCGATCAGCGCAATCACCAGCATCGCAGTCAACGTTAGTTGCGATGACGACGAGTTAAACACGGTCAGGCTCCATTCCGGGTTGTTGGTGGCCGGCACCATGTATGGGAACAGTGCGGCCGCCACAGCCAGCATCAGGAATGCAATCGTGCAGCTCGATGCCATGAACGCCGACTTGGCCTTGCCCTTCTTGTTGAAGATGAAGGCCACCGAATGCGAAACGAGCGTCAGCACAATCAGCGCCACCGGAAAAACGACCTTTCCATGGATGCAGAACCTTACGCCGTAGGCCAGCGCGGGCACCAGCGCGAAAAGGAATCCGTACCAGGAAATGCCCGCCCACTTGCGCGCGTCGGCGGTAATTTCGCCGTCGAGCTTCATCGCCAGATAGAGCGCCCCATGATGCGCAAACATGGCCAGGCCAACCACTCCGCAAAGCAGCGCAAACGGATTGAGCAAAGCAAGGAACCCGCCGGTATAGTCGCCGATCGCATTCAATTCCATCCCGTGCAGGAGATTCCCAATCGCTACGCCATAGAGAATCGACGGCAGGATGCTGCCGAACGAAAAGGCAAAGTCCCACGCCTTGATCCAGCCGGGATGGTCGACCTTGTTGCGGAACTCGATGGCCACCGCGCGAAAGATCAGGCCGAGCAACACCAGCATCATCGCAAGATAGAGCCCACTGAA
>DAOVNC010000201.1 GCA_030630445.1 Kiritimatiellales bacterium
CCACGAATGCAACCGACGCCGTGCGCGAAAACTATGAATGTGGGGGATGCGACCTGACGCTGGATATTGCCGAAAACCTGCCGCCGATTGTGGCCGACGAAGATGCCATGATTACGGTGCTGTTGAACCTGCTCGACAATGCCTGTAAATATTCGGACGGCGACAAGCGCATCGAGCTGCGGGTTTTTGAAAACCCCCATGCCGTATGTTTTCAGGTGCGGGACAATGGCATCGGCATGGCCAAACGCGAGCTGGCGAAAATCCTCGATCGCTTCTACCAAGTCGACCAAAGCCTGTCGCGCAAGTGTGGCGGTGCCGGGCTGGGACTGAGCATTGTAGACTTTATTGTCGAAGCGCACGGCGGAAAGATCGATATTGAAAGCGAACCGGGCAAAGGCAGTGTCTTTACCGTCGGATTTCCTGTCAATGGAAGGGCTGATGAGGAAGGTTCGACAAAATGATTATGGACAAAATAATTTTCTGTACTGCCGGAATGGAATCATACGCAATTAAGCCGAACCGTATTTTAACCACGGAATATACAGAATACACGGAACTGATTCGCCGCGTTTTTCTTCCGTGTATTTGGTGTCTTCCGTGGTTTATACAATACGAATCAAGTTGATTCCGTATCATTCTGTCCATAATTATTTTGTTAAAAACATCCCGTTGAAAGGAGCCTAATATGGCGAATGAAACCATCCTGATTGTCGAAGACGACCCGGCCATGCTGCGCGGTCTGAAGGATAACTTCGAGTATTCCGGCTATAACGTGGTCACCGCCTGCGAAGGCGAGCAAGGACTCGATACAGCGCTCAGTCTCAAGCCGGATCTAATCCTGCTCGACCTGATGCTGCCAGGCATCAACGGCTATGAAATCTGCCGCCTGATCCGTGCCGAAGAGCTCGATATGCCGATTATCATGCTCACAGCCAAGAGCCAGGAATCGGATATTGTGCTGGGTCTGAACATTGGCGCAAACGACTATGTCACCAAACCTTTCAGCATTAAGGAACTGCTTGCCCGGGTGAATGCCATGCTGCGTAGCCATCGGATGCCGGAATCGCAAACTTTCAGCTTTGGCGAGTGCGAATTGAACCTCTCGTCGCAGACGCTTTCCCGAAACGGCAAGGATGTTTTGCTCACACCCAAGGAGCTCGGTCTCTTGACCCTTTTCGTGAAGCATCCCGGCCGGGCGCTGACACGCGACCAAATCCTCAACGCCGTATGGGGCTACGACATCATCGTCACTCAGCGCAGTGTCGACCGCTGCATCAACTCGCTGAGGAACAAGCTCGACAACCCGGCCTACATCCAGACCATTCGGGAAATCGGCTACCGGTTTAATTCGAATCCAAACGGTTAATAAGCAAAGGAGTCAATCATGGAAGAAACAGTATGGATCGTAGCGATCATCGCTATCTTGATTTATAATCTCTATAAGCTGAAGCGCTCGGGAGATCCCAAAGACGAGTTGCTCAAAACCAAGAAGTTGCTGGATGAAAACCTTATCACTGCAGCCGACTATGAGAAGATTAAGGGCAAGCTGGTAAAGCGGATCGTTGATGATTAGGTGTCGATACAGTCGGGCTTGTTTTCCCAGAAGGTGAAAACTTCCTGCGCTTCTTCGGCAAGGTGCTGTTCAGCTTTCAGTACCCGCGAGTGAAAAAGTTCCAAGGTTGGTGCAGGCTTCGTGAATAGCCCTGATTTCGGCATGCGCTGTCGGGTCATTCGCGAAGGTGACGCAATTCCAGCCCCGCCCGACAATTTCGCCCTCCTTCACGACCGCCGCACCGAACGGCCCGCCTTCGCCCTACAATCTCTAGCGGCAACACAATCGTGAAATGCTCTAGCGCGGGATGGATGACCTCCCGTTGGGGAAGGTGGAATAAAGATCCCTCTATTCTACATTATTTTAAAAAATATTTACACATTCCGACCGCATCTACGCTGGTATGGAGAAGAAGCGGACAATATGCTTTGACCCGAGGAGGCGTTGATGAGTTGTGCGAACCAACTGTTTGAAGAACTAATAGAGCCGATTAAAGGCCAAATGATCGCGACGGTAATGCGTATTGTCCGTGATCCCCACGATGCCGAGGACGTGATGCAGGGGATCCTCACGAATATCTGGCGCAAGCTTGAGCGGATTCACAAACACCCGAACCCAAAGGCCTACATCATGCGCATCTGCATCAACCGTTCCTACGATGCCATGCGCCGAAAAAGCCGCCTTGGCAAGGCGGTGCTCGTGTTGGATTCTACCCAAATGGAGCAACTTCCGGATCCAGCAGTTAACAATGAAGTCGATACAGAACGCGAAGGAGCAATCCATAAGGCGCTCTTTTCATTGCCGGGGCGGCAAGGCAAAGCGCTACTCCTGCGGGTTGCAGAGAAAAAGTCATACGAGGCTATCGCGGAAATACTGGGATGTTCCGCCACCACGGCCCGATCGCATGTCTCGAAGGCGCGGGAGCGGTTGCGGACTATTCTTGAGCGGGAACAACTTATCGGAGGGGAGGCGTAACCATGAAAAACAGAAATGAACAAACCCAACAGGTGGATCGGATGATTCAAAACCCATTTAAAGAAAACAACAACGCTGAAACCACAGCACGGCTTGAACAGCATATGGATGCCTTTCGCGCGGACCTGAACTCGCACCCTTATGTAAAGAAGTTGGAACGACGGCAGGCACGAGTTGCCAAAGCGCCGCATCAGATTTCTTTTCCCATGAAATTAGCCGTATCCACAGCCTCGATTTTGGTGATTGGCGCTCTATTGCTATTTGGCGTCTTTGCGCCAGGGACTGCGTTTGCGTTCGAGGATGTAGTTGAGCAACTTATGAAGTTCCGCCCGTATCGGTGCCATATCACCACCTATCGCGAGGGGGCGCGCATGCGGATACGGGAAGTCTACTATCGCGACAACTATTGCCGGAGAGATGAGTCGACCAACTTAATTTCAGGACGAAAAGTCATTTCGATCTATGATCGACAAAGTACGCCCTGGAAGGTTCTGCACATTATTCCTGATAACGAGTTTGCTACTGAATCGCAGATCGAGGGTGTTGCCCCGGCCAAAGATCCAGACTCGGATATTCTTTATATTATCCAGCAGTTGCAGGGGAAAGCCGCGGATGATTTAGGATGGGACACTATCGAGGGCGTGGAGGCAAAAGGCTTCAGCGGAGTGATAGATGGCATTACGTGGAAGGTCTGGGCAAATCCGAAAACTGGACTTCCAGTAAAGGTTGAAAAGATCACAAACGAGAGCGGCATCGTCATGAAAATGACGATGCCGCTCTCGTTTGATGTTATATTTGAAGTCGCGTTGTTCAACACGGTTGCGCCAGAGGGGTACCGTGTTCAGAAGCTTGCTCAGGAAAAGGGATCAACCTCCAATCTCCCAAAATTTGTGCCGCATGCCTACACCCAAACATTTGAGCTTGGCGGTAAAGTTCAAAGCAAGGATCGCATAGAACATCTGACTCAATCCATTCGTCGCCAGATTTCTCCTGACGGACGGATTGATGTCATCGATATGTCGAAAAACAATCTGCACCAGATAACGCTTTATCCAGACCGAAAAGTTGCCGTTAAACAGACCACCAATGGATTCGGTTCGCGCAAGGATCCCTATTGCCTAAACCTGCTGGAAAAAACCCGCACGGACAAGCACCGGCTAGATTTAGGTGAAAAACTGGTGGATGGCACCTTGGCATACGGACTTCGGTCTGAATCTCCCGCCAATGCCTTTGAATTTTGGGTAGACAGGGAAACCGGCCTGCCTGTGCGAATGGTCATCCATCATCTTTCCAGCAAGGTTTCACGCTACATCATCTGCTCAGATTTTGATTTTGAAACTCCGCTAGACGCATCGCTGTTCAGCACGGAGGCGCCGAAAGAGTATGAGATCCGGTCTGCTGTTGAGGCGATGGGAAACCATGATCTGCCGAAACAGGAATTCATTCCCCACTCATATCGATCGCAATTAGAACTCCATGGTGAAATCAAGATGGATCAACGAATTGAACACCTGCCCCCATCCATCCGTAGACAGATCTATCTCGACGGCAGAATCGATGTGATTGACTTGTCCGCTGTTGACTCAAAAATACTGATTGTTGTACCAAGCAAGATGGTTGCGGAGAAACAGCGGATAAAAGGGCACGGCATCCGAGAACATCCTTATTGTTTGGACATTATGCAACAGGCCGCCGCGCAAGCGAGTCGGGAATATCTCGGTGAAAAAATGGTCGAGGAGCGCTTGGCCTATGGGTTCAAAACGGATTTGTACGAAGTATGGGTGGACAAAGAAACGGAATTGCCGCTTCGTATGATCTGGCCAAACATAATCATGTCCGAATTCGACTTCACAACTCCGGTGGACGAGGCTCTCTTCAGCACCGAGCCTCCTGAAGGATATTCACTCGAGGTTCGATAGAAACAAGGGTGGGTCGCAAACTGCTGATTGCGGAATATATCCGGACAAATGCGTAACAGAACCGTAATTCCCGGTAAGTACCCTTTGTAAAGTTGATCGCAGGGAGACGTTCCTGGGTGCCGAACGGGCCGCCTTCGCCCTACAATCCCTGCGACAACCCAATCACGAAATGCCTTGGTGCTAAAAAATTAACATCTAGGGCTTGACAGATTTTCTATGTGCTAATATTTTAGCACCAATTAACTGGGAGGTATCGTATGGATTATGCGCCAGAAAAACTGAGCCGCCGCGAGCGGCAGATCATGGATATTCTGTTTGAGCGGGGGGAGGCCTCTGCGCTGGAAGTGCAGGAATTGATGGCGGATGCGCCGGGCTACTCGGCCGTAAGGACCATGCTGCGCTTGCTGGAGGAAAAGGGGCAATTGTCGCACCGGACGAGCGGCCGGAAATATATCTACAAGCCGGCAGTCAGCCGGGCCACGGCGCGCAAGAGCGCGATGCGCAAGCTATTGAGCACGTTCTATGAAAACTCGACGGAGCTGGCAATGGTATCGCTTCTGGATGTGCAGGGGAAAAAGATGAGCGATGCGGAGTATGACCGGCTGAGTGAACTGATCGCTGAAGCGCGAAAACGGTAGGGGGTTGAGATGCAATGGATTGATCTGTTTTATCTGGAGCTTAAATGTTCGTTGTTGCTGATTGCCGCAGGGTTGCTGTGCCTGCTCTTCCGGCGCGGGTCGGCCGCGCAGCGGCACATGGCGTGGTCGTTGGCGATGGTCGGCGCCATACTCATTCCCTTGGTGGTGTTTGCTTTTCCTCAATGGAAACTCCCGGTGCTTCCCGAACCACCCATTGCCAAAAGCTGGATTCAGATTCCAGTCGCATCGGATACGCCTCCTGCCGTGGAACAGCCGTACGCCATCGTGGAAACGGCGCCTGTGGTAGATTCCAAACCTCTTCCTGCGCTACAAAGCGAACCAAAAAAAAGACCCGCTCCCTCCACCGGAGCGATCTTGACGGGCCTTTGGGGGCTGGGCGGGTGCATGGTTCTGCTATCCATGGGGATCGGGCTGTTTGCCGTCGGACGCATGGTTGGGAAGGCCCGCCCGGCAGATCCAGCATGGATGCAACGGTTGCTTCGCCTACGGAAACGCTTGGGTATTGCACGTCCGGTGGAACTGCTGGAAACCAAGGGGCCTTCGATGCCGATCGCGGTGGGGTTGCTGAAGCATCGCATCATGCTGCCGGAAAGTGGGCGTGATTGGCCTGCGAAGGAGCAAGAGGCCGTGCTGGCCCACGAGCTGGCCCATATCAAGCGTCGGGATTGCCTGCTCCATTTTATCTCCACCATCGCCTTGGCCCTGCACTGGTTCAACCCGCTGTTTTGGTATGCCATGCGCCGGATGCGTCTGGAGCGCGAACACGCCTGCGACGACCATGTTCTGGGGGTCGGCGCGGAACCGACCGCCTATGCCGACCAACTATTGACGATTGCCCGAACCATGCCCTGCCGGATTCCCCTGTTGGGAGTTGCCATTACCATGGCTCGCAAGAATGCGCTAGAGGGCCGTTTGCTGGCCATTCTGGACAGCGCGCGGAACCGAAAAGCACTCGGTCTGCGTACCATCGCCGTGGCGCTGTTGCTCTTGGCCGGCATCGCCGCATCGTTGGCGGCGATCACGTCCGTCGGTGATAAAAAAATCGTCACCTTCGATTTCGATAATCCTCCGATGGCATACGAAAAGAAGATTCGAATGGCGAAGCCCGACCACTCGATCAGGGCGGGCGGACTGCGGTTTAAGTTGTCTAACATCACGCGATCACCGGCTGGAACCCTGAAAGCAAGCCTGGGGCTCAAGGACGGATATGAGATCGTTAGTTTCCGGCTCTTTGATCATGAAACCCGGGATTTCTTTCATGATAGCGAATGGCAGTTGAATTTTGATAACCATTCTTCAACCCGCAAGTTTCACGCAATCCGTGTAGGCGAAACCGACCGGATTCGGATCGAAGAAACCGGAGGTACGCTCCCCGCGTCGCTGGATCTCTGGCTGCGCATTGTGGAGAACGGGCCGGGCGAACGCTTTCTGATTCCCGCACGGGAAGGGGCGTCCGCGAAGCACGGCAATAGCGAGGTGGCCATCACTTTCCTGCATGCCGGAATGATGAGCGGAAAGG
>DAOVNC010000237.1 GCA_030630445.1 Kiritimatiellales bacterium
GATTATGACATAGGTAATATACCAATGACAATGTCGCAAGAAGATGGTAATGGAAATATAGTGCTAATCACCTGCGCCTGTGATTTAAACGGCACGGTAGACGATGCAAGATTAGACTATGATGTTTGGGCTCATTCAGCAAGCGGAAGTATATATAGTATAGACCAGGGCAGTATAGGGACATTTCAACCAGGAAGAAAAAAAGAAGGCAGAGCTAGATTTACATATAAGCACGGATATCCGGATAATGTCTGGGATACATTTTATAATGTAATAATGAAAAAATATCTTTATTCTGACAGCACAGAATTTCAGCCAGTACTTCAAGTAGGTGTAGATGTTGGGTATTATGATACCTACGGTTGGGAGTTTATAAATAAATACCCGGGCGTATGTATAGGCTTAAAAGGTAGTCCGAATGACAAATACACGAAAGCGGGTAAATGCCGGCACTCTCTTTTCGTGTAGTTGGTGCCTTTCGTGGTTATCAATCTTCAGCGGTGGAAGAAACAATAAGTTCATCATGCCGGGCGATGATTTTATGGTGCGGCGGGATGATAAGAAAGTCGTCGTTCCAGTCGCCGCCAAGTAGGCGCTGGAGCAGGGTGAGGTTTCCGATTTCTTTCTTAAATTTCCACTCTTTGGCGGCGGCTTCATCACGGGCGGTTTGTTCGAACGAGCCGTCGGGTTCGACGCCCATTTCGATGAAGGTGATCTGGGAATAGTTTTTCTCGGTGTTGCAGAGTTCCTCCCAGAGGAATTCAGCGTTGTCCTCGCCATATTGATCGACGAGTTGTTCGTAGGTCATGTCCATGCCGGTTTGGTTGGGGATGGAGAGTTGCTTGAGTTCGTCGGCGATTTCGTCGCGCTCGATCCATCCGGTGGTCTTGAAGAAGGTTCCGGGGTTGGCATCGAAATATTCCTTGTAGCGCTGGCGGCTTCCAAAAAAGAGGGAGATGCAGTCGTGGGCGCGCGGCAGCACAAGTTGGACGTTGCGCGCAACGATCCCGTCGAGTCCGTTGTTGCACAGGCCGTAGCCGAGCAGGATCGCGTCGTAGTCCTGCTCCGATGCGGCATCCACCTGCGTTTGAATGCGCCGAGTCATTTCATCGGATGGAATATCGTGCAGTCCCTTCTGCAAAAACTCCACGTCGATCTCGTGGAGCGACTGTCCCAGCAGGAACTCCATCTCCCGGAAAAAAATCTCGCAGCTGATGAGTTTAAATCGCATAGAATTTTAAAACACGGAAGACACAGAACACACGGAAACCCTTCCCGTTCGGCAGATCGCTTTGGTTCCGTGTGTTCTGTGTATTCCGTGGTTCACTTTTAGTTTTGTCCACGGGTTAGGAAGTCGGATTCGTCGAGGTTGGGGATGGCGAGGGCTTCTTGGAAATAGTTGGTGAAGTGCTCGGTTTGGTTGAGTGTGACGATCTCCGGCTTTTCGATGAGGTCGAGATAGTCTTGCTGCGTGCCTTTATCAAGCAGGGCGAGGGCGGCCCCGGCGAGTGACCCGTTGCCAATCACGTCATATTTTTCAATTTCAATATCAGGAAGGAGGCCGATGCAAATGGCGTTTTCGAGGTTGATGTGTTTGGCGAAGCCGCCGGCGAGAACGAGATGGTCGATGTCGTGCACGGTTTTTCCGAGTTCGGCGAGCAGGGTTTTAAGACCGGCATAGATGGCCGCCTTGGCCTTGAGGATTTCGGCTACGTCGCCTTCGGTGATGGTGATCGACTCGCCCGTGGCGGAAAGCTCGGGGGCAACCAGCATGCACGCATGCATTCCGCAGATAGATTCGTAGCGATCCTCCCGTTTGAGCATCTCGATGTCGTAGCGACCCATGGCGTTGATGAGTCCGCAGCGGAAGCCCTCGGCGATAAAATCGATAATGGCGGGGCCGCAGAGTCCCACGGGGGAGGGTTCGCCAATCACGGTCAGTTCAAAATCAAGGGTTTCGTTGTAGGCGATGGAGTCGATGGCGCGGCTGGCGGCGCGGGCGCCGTGCAGCAGGCCTGCTCCCTCGAAGGCTGGCCCGGCGGCGGTGGCGCAGGCGGTCATCTGCCCGTCGAGGCAGGCGACCATTTCACCGTTGGTGCCGATGTCGATCAATACTGAAAGTCTACCGGAGAGGTTGGAAACATACAGGTCGGAGGTGATGTCGCCGCCAATGTAGCCGGCGATGGCAGGGACGGTTTCGACGAGGGCGTCGGAGCGGGCGTCGATGCCGAGTTCGGCGGCCGTGCTGCTGAAGGTGTGGCTGACGGGTTTAAAGGGAATTACACCGATGCTGGCGGGCGAAACCCCGAAAAAGATATGCATCATCACGGTGTTGCCGGAGATGGCGAGATGGACGATTTGTTTCTTGTCGATGCCGGTTCCGGTGCAGAGCTTGTGGATGAGCGGGTTGAGGGTGTGATCGACCACCAGCTCTTTCAGCGTTTCAAGGTTTCCGGGTTCGCTACAGAGCGAGATGCGCGAAACGACATCGTCGGCCTTGAGAATCTGTTGGTTGTAGAGGGATTCGCGGCTGAGCACCTTTCCGGTTTCCAGATCGATCAGCGCCGCTACAACGGTGGTGGTTCCAACATCGACGGCAACGCCGTATCCCTTGGTAAAGCGCGGGTTGAAGGTGTGCTCGGGAATGTCCATTTCGTCGGCGATGCGTGCGCCGTCGAACGAGATGACGGAGGCGCGGGGGAGGAAGATTTCCGCGTCATCGCCCCGCACGTAGGCCTGGCAGGAAAGAACTTCGCGCCGCTGCTCGGGGGAGACGTCGATTTCCTCGTCGAAAACACGGTAGCGACCTTCGCCGAGAAGGACGTTGCAACTGGCGCAGAATCCTTGTCCCCCGCACTTGGCGTCGATATGCCAACCCGCCTCGCGGGCGAGGTCTAAAACAGTTCGGTCGCTGCCGGATTCGACAGCGACCGATTGTCCATCGAAATGGATGGTGATAGCCATGCTCGTCAGGCGGCAATGCCTAGGGCGTCTTTTGCCGATTTCACCGCCGTATTGGCATCGTCGGAATAGCCATCGGCTCCGATTTCGTCGGCATAGGCCTGGGTGACGGGAGCCCCGCCGACCAGGATTTTTGCGCCTGAATTCTTCAGGGCTTCCACGACTTCCTTCATGTAGGGCATGGTGGTGGTGAGCAGGGCGCTCAGCAGAATCACCTGCACGCCATTTTCGACGGCCTCGCGATATTTTTCAATGTCGCAGTCGACGCCGAGATCGACGACATCGAAGCCGGCGCCCTTGAGCATCATGGCCACGAGGTTCTTGCCAATGTCGTGCAGGTCGCCTTTGACGGTTCCGATGGCGACTTTGCCGATGGGCTTGTGCCCGGCCTCCGCCAACAGCGGATCGAGAATGTCGAGCCCGGCCTGCATGGCGCGCGCCGCAATGAGCATTTCGGGGACATAGGCTTCGTTGCGGGAAAAGCGGTCGCCGATTTCCGCCATGGCGGGAATCATGGATTCCATCAGAATTTCCGCAACGTTGATTTCCGCATCGACCGATTCATGGACGATGGTGGAAACATCCTTGCGCCTACCTTTTAAAACAGCTTCATACAATGCTTCGTTTTTTGCCATGGGTTTCCTCCTTGTTCGATATGTTGACTCGTTTTCACAATTTAGCGGAATGGGCTATCCTGCAATAGAACGAACAGGCTGCATAATAGTTCAATCTTGCTGGATAATCTTGTGCATTGCGATTGGATTGATGCGTTTGCTCGCAATCCAATCCAAAGTGTTTCCGGGGGCGTTTTCAAGTTCGCGCTGAAAGACGCGACCATGGGCGATCTCGAACAGAATAGGTTTTTCCAAGGTTTGGAAAATTCCCTTGAAGCGGCTGATCACAGCGTCGCCCATTCCGTATTGTGCAATCTGTTGGATGGTTGATGATAGTACTTTGGGTTTAAACACCAGGTTTTGATCCAACTGCAAGCCTCCCGGATATTGGTTGTGCCCGGAAACAGGAGGTCTCTTGCATGATGGTTGTCGTCGTCTGATCCTGCTCGTCATATCAAAAACTTCATCGGGAAGCTTTCCAAACGCCGTGGATTGGATTTTCAGCTTGGAAGGGCTAAGGGTGTGCGCCCACTCGATGAATTGCTTTGTTTCTTCCGGCGCGGTCAAATCGGAGAAGTTTGCTATCACGATATCGGCCAATTCTGCTAGACGCTCACCGTACTGGATTCCCCGCATGCGCTGCTGGTTGAAGGACGAGGGTTCTGCCAGCAGGATAACCGGGCGCACCACAATGGGGGTCTCCTTTGCAAGATCCTCCATGGTTTTCAATAGCTCGTCGAGCAATACGATGCCGCTAGGCTCTACGATGATCCGGTCGACACGGGGCATCCGGGTAAGTTTGCCGAAAGTTTCCTTGAAATTGATCGCCGAGGTACAGCAGAGGCAACCTCCGGGAATATTGATCACCTTCGAGGCAGCCTCCGCGTCGGCCAATACGGAGCTGTCGATGCCGTTCGGGCCGTAGTCATTCACGAGTACGGCGGTGAATTCGTTATTTCGCCGCCGATGCAGGAAATCCAGAATGGCGGTTGTTTTACCGGATCCGAGCTGACCGGCAATGATGTGGCAGGGAATCTTTTTCATGGTTGGATGTTGGATCCGGCACGCGGAGTGCTGGATCCTTTATTGAGCTAGACTTCGATGCCGTATTCTTCGGGAAGAAACTTGTCGGCATCCGGTTCGGCCAACATTTCCTCGATGAGGACGCTCTCGGTTCTTGGCATGTCTTCGAGTGCCATTTCCATGATGTCGATCCAGGGTTCTTCGCGTTCGGCCACGCTGACTTTCTTGTTCTCGATACCGTCGCGCAGTTCGTTGATTGCGGCTTCCGAGGCCAGCAAGGTTTGTTCGTACGGATCGTTCGATTGGGCAATCTTTTCAGAGATGCGCAGTACGACATCCGGACGCAGAATATAGGCTTGGGCGTCGATCGGGGCGTCGGAGTCGGTTAGCCAGTCGCGCAGTTGCCGGGCTCCGCCCTCCGTTTTTGCGGCGGTATTCATCAGTCGGCAATCGTAGACGAGCTGTTCCATGGAAACCACGGGAGCTTTTCCGCTGAGTAGCTGAACGTCTTGTACAGACTCGTTGGACCAGCAGTCGCAGACCGCCATGGCAATGTTGCCCACCGGGCTCATGTGGGCGCAGGCGGCCGATTTCCCTTCCATGGAAATAGGAATTCCGGTGAGTGCCTTGAGGAACGGCCCTTCGTAGGCGCAATCCTTGCTTGGGCCGACTGCCCCGGCGGTCATGGCTACCAAGGTGCGCGGAACAGATGCCGCGCGAATCACGGCGGCGAAGACGGTCGGGATCATCTTCTTGTCGGCCAGCACCATCGCCGTGTTGGCGAAGCCACAGGCGCTGTCGCCGGCAGGGACGATGTTCTGCCGTGTGCATTCCGCTACGATATGCTCCCAGAGGAATTTCATGTCGCGGGCGCCGAGTACGCCCAGTGCAAAGATAGCCTTGCGCAGGTCGCCGTTCACCAGGGCGTCGTCGCACAGTTCTTTTCCTCCGGTGGATTCTATGGAGATCATGTCCGCTCCGGCGGCACCTGCGCCGGCGAAGATGGTTTTCATGGCTTCCCAGTATTTCCCCTGCCGCATGAGCGGGGGGCGCACAAACTCGCGCACATCGTTGGGGGTGAAGCGCAGTGCGCTTTTGAGGCCATGTTTGTCTTGGGCCTCGTCCATGGCATCGGCCAGCAGGCGGGTGAGTTCGAGGCCCCATTCGGGGCGGTTGGTCATGTCCGGCAGGGTTTCGAATTCCACAAGCACACCGGGCGCTTCGAGTTCAACGGCGCGCTGTAGAACGCCGGTGATCATTTCCTGATAGTGCCAGCGGACCTTGTCCCAGGAGGATTCGTTGATATCTATCGGGGGAAGGGTAAAGTTGATCTCCGGCACTACGGTACCCGCTCCTAGAGCGAGGTCCCGACC
>DAOVNC010000264.1 GCA_030630445.1 Kiritimatiellales bacterium
ACGGAACTGATTCGCCGCGTTTTTCTTCCGTGTATGAATCATTCCCTTCGGTCATTATTAAACCGTGCCTTTGGCACTATTTGCTAACGCAAATTATGCTTCGCGCCGTGTCGGAAATTATCTCGCTTCGCTTGGCGGTGTATTCCGTGGTTTATACAATACGAATCAAGTTGATTCCGTATTACGCCTTTTTTGTGACGACCGGCTTTTTTCGGTTGGGAAAACAGGTTTTGCAGATGATGCATTTCGTGCCGTCGCATCCCCGGGCGGTGCAGTGTTCGCGACCGTAGGTGATGATTTGCAGATGCAGTTTTTCCCAATCTTTCTCGGGATAGAGCTTTTTTAGGTCGGCTTCGGTCTGCACCACGTTTTTTCCGTTGGTCAACTTCCAGCGTTGTGCGAGGCGGTGGATGTGCGTATCGACGGGAAAGGCCGGAATCTTGAAGGTGTGGATCATGACGACGCTGGCGGTCTTATGCCCAACGCCAGGCAGTTTTGCCAGCGCTTCAAATGTGCGCGGCACGGTGCCGTCGAATTCGTTGACGAGCATTTCGGAAAGTGCGCGGATGTTCTTCGCCTTGCCGTTGGCCAGTCCGCAGGTTGCGATGCATTCCTTGATCTCCGCGACGGAGAGCTTCGCCATGGCCTGCGGAGTGGAGGCCTTGGCAAAAAGGGCGGGGGTGACGAGGTTGACGCGCTTGTCGGTACACTGCGCCGAGAGCAGCACGGCAATGAGCAGGGTGAACGCGTCGGTATGGTCGAGCGGGATCGGAACCTCCGGATACAGCTCATCCAGCTTTCGGCCAATGTATGCTGCGCGTTCTTTTTTTGTTTGCATGGCGCTTTCGAGCAACCTAGTCAGTATGAAACTTATTCCTCAACCACTCATAGACAGCTAGCTGTTCATCTTGACCAGCTCGTCGTACCTGAGACAGCAACCATATTTTACTTGGCTTTTCGGCGGTTACGTTTTTAGCACCTTGATTGCAAGTTGAGCAGAGAGCTCTGAGGTTAGACAACTCATCTTTTCCACCAAGTGCTTTATCTTTGATATGACCAACATGTAGCCTTACTTTTCGATTCGTGGAGGGATCGGTCTCTCCTGGGGTAATCCCGCACATTTGACAGGTGAATCCGTTACGATCTAGTACTTCTGCCCGAAGTTTGGTCGAAATTGACCTTGAAAATTGAGGTCGATCTTTAATCTCAGGCTTTTCTTTCAGCAAGTACTGGCCGGGCTTTAGCTTTGCACTGTCATTATGGGATAAAATCGGCCAGCCCTCTTCGTCACGGAGTTCCCTCAATCGTCTGCTGTATTGTACTGCACCATCAGCAGCCTCTTGAAGCTCATGCGAATCGATAACCCGGCCAATATTAGCCAGAAGGAAGCGCCTTATTTTTTCTTTGGAACCTATCTTTCCCATTGTGCTAATTCTCCGTTTAGGCACTGTCAGCAGTAAGGAATGCTTTCTTCAAGTAACCGTAATTGAACATGCCGTTTGCGTCTGTTCGTTGGATATTTTCCTTCTAAGGCGGATGTAATTGATTTTCCGACAGCTGCGGCCACTGGAGGGGGGAATGCATTCCCAACCTGACGGTATGCTGCTGTCTTTTTCCCGCTGAATTTCCAAAAGTCGGGGAACCCCTGAATGCGAGCTGCCATTCTTACGGTCAAGCGGGGTTGTCCATCTACAGGGAAGTCGCTGGCAGGCGGGGCATTGGCAATACCGATGCCATCTACACCAAGTTCTTTCCATTTTTTCTTGGCTCGTGTTGGTCCGAGATCGGGACCCCCATGTTTTTTTGATCCACCCACGATGGTAGGGGCAACCTGCTGAGCTTGGCAGTGCCAACGTTTAGCACCTGGCCACCCGTTCTGTGCCATCAGGTCAAAGAGCGTATCGCCGACAGTGACTTTTTCAGAGAAAGGCGTGGGCCAGTCAAAAAAGGGCATTCGATCTTTAGGAAGGGCAACCAGAATAAATCTTGGACGTAACTGCGGGACGCCATAATCAGAGGCCTGCAAGACTCGCCAATCCGACTCGTAACCTAGGTCATACAAGTCGGATTGAAGAGTTTCTCGATAAGCCGCAAATTTTGCAGTGGCGAACCCAGGCACATTTTCAAGCATGACGGCTTTGGGCTTCATTTCCTGAATCAAACGCAGAGCTTCGGGAAACATATCTCTGTCGTCGTCGGTGCCGAGTTGTTTTCCTGCAATAGAAAATGGAGGACAAGGTACGCCGGCGGCAAATAGATCTACATCGGGCCAACGTCGTCCATCCACAAGGCGCATATCTTCGTGAAGGACGTTCCAGTTTGGTCTATTTAGGCGAAGTGTCGTGCAGCAATTACCGTCAATTTCAACAGCAACAACGCATTCAAATCCGGCCGCTTCAAGCCCTAGAGCTTGTCCTCCTCCGCCGACACAAAATTCCGCTACCGTAAATTTAGCCATAACCCAATTACCATTCTCTGTTCGTTCTGATCATTTCGAGAATTCAGCACTCTGCCGCCTGCACGATGGAGCTGCAAGTCCTCATTCCTCCTTTTCGAAAACGAGGTCGATTTGTTTGGATTTATCTAATCCCCACCACGTAGGCGATCCAGCCTTGGGCGTTTTCGCAGGTCTTGCGCAGGCGGAAGGTTTCGTCGGATTCGCCGTCGTCGTCAAAGTCGTGGAGGTAGACGTCGGCCTTGGAGAAGCCGGCTTCGAGCAGGATTTCCTGGAGCTCGGGGAGGGTCCAGAGTCGCCAGTCGTAGGTGAAGGCCTTGTTGATGCTGCCATGGCCCGGAACCTTGAAGTGGATGTGGCAGGTGGTGTGGTGGGTGATTGGATTATATTTGGCCTGCTCCCAGAGATAGTCAAAATCGGAAATTTCCACGCCGTCGGGCGTGGTGAAGCCGGGGATTTCGCGGACGTCGTCGTTTTTGGCCATGACGGATTCGGTGCCGCCGTAGATATCCATCACGAAGACGCCTTCGTCGTTGAGCGATTTTGCAACGGTCTTGAAATAGTGCCGCAGGGTGTCGCGCTGCTTGAAAACGCAGAAAGAAAAATTGAGCGCCAGCGCCATGTCGACTTTCGGAGTGCGGGCTTCGAGCACGTCGCCGCAAATGAGGTGGAGACGCTGCCTTTGTTCGTCCGAGAGTTCGGCCACGTTGTATTCTACGCCCCAGTCGAGCGTCGGTTGGTGGAAGTCGATGCCCCATGCCTCGTTCTTTTTATTGCGTGCCACCCAGCGGCAGGCGAGCTTGGCGGTGCCGCAAAAATCCTCGCGCACGGTCAGCGGCTTGCGCTTCCAGTGCTTGGAATAGACGCGCTTGGCGAAGTCGAGGTCGGTGTCGACATTCTGGACGGCGGCTTCGTAGAGCCAGTGGAGGTCGGGAGCTGTCTTTTTCTTAGCCATGGCAAGGGAAGCTCATCCATTTTCGATTTTTGAATTTTGAGTGCCGATTTATGGAACTCATGCGGCGTTGGCCTTTTTTGGAGGTAAAAGCCGTCGCAGACCCACAAATCAAAAGTCGGAAATCAAAAATCAACATTATGCGACGAAGTTGCATTAAAAGCACTTTGCATGGATCGCGCGGAGGCCGTCGATCAGGTTTTTATTTGCGCAAATCACACCGCAGGCGTGCGGTTCGTGCCGGAGGGGATAGAGGGAGAGGACCGCGCCTGCCTGTTCTGCGATCAGCCCGGCGGCGGCGTGGTCCCACAGGTAGAGGTGCGCTTCAAAGAAGCCATCCGCATGGCCCGCCGCCACGTGGCAGAGATCCAGGGCGGCCGATCCGTTGATACGCACCTTGCGGGTGTTGAGCGCGAGCATTCTGAACGTATTGAAGTGCGGTTCCTGATGGGTGTTCATGTGCTTGGAAATGCCGGTGAAAACCATGGCCTCGTCCATATGGGCCGTGTCCGATACGTGGATCGGTTCGCCGTTGAGCTTGGCGGGATCTTCGATATGCGCGGTGTAGTAGTCGTTGGATTCCGGCGCAAAAACGCAGCCCGCCAAGACCCGCGCGTTGTGGCGCACGGCGATCGACACGCACCAGTAGGGGACGCCGTGGGTATAGTTCATGGTTCCATCGATGGGGTCGATGACCCATTCGTAGCCCCCCGCCGGGTTTGGCCGAATGTCTTCTTCGCCAAGAATGCTGTGCTCGGGGAATTCGGAAAGGATCACGGCCTCGGCGATCTTCTGGCACTCCACGTCAAGCACCAGCTTAACATCGTGCGCAAAGGTTTCGATGGTTTCCGTGCGGCGATCCTTGTTGGCCAGCGCGTGCTTGCCGGCCGCTTCCGCGGCGCAGATGGCCGTATCCAGCAAATGGGTTAGGGAGATGTCTGTCATCCGGTCATTAAGCGGAATTGGGGGATTCATTGCAATCGTATTGTATCTAAACACCGGGGTCGGTAAGACATGCAAGCCCTTCGAAGGGGTCGGCGTCAAGTGCATTGCAGTAGCGGACGAACTCCATCACGTCCAGCCGACGTTCGCCAAGTTCCACGCGCCCGACCCAGGAATGATGCACATCCAACCGCATTGCCAGTTGCCGCATGGTCAGTTTTCCCTCCATGCGCTTTTCTTTCAGCCATTGCAGCAGGTTGTCGTATTCGTCGCAGTAGATTGTCTTTTGCATCACGCGGAAGGTACGCATCTTTTGCGGTGTCGTAAAAAACGCGACAAACTTGCCGAAATGATTTGTCTTAGAAATTGTGCATGTATTATTGTCTCTCAGTTAACATTGAATTTGAAACCTGCCCTTATTTTCTTTTGGGCGACATGTTAACAGGAGGGGGAAAGATGAAGCATTGGGGTTTATTGTTGGCCAGCATCATGTTTGCGGTTGGGGTGCGTGCGGCGGATACCATCGCCGCGTTGCCGCTTGAAAAAGATGCGCCGGAATCCATTACGTCATTAGGTCAGATCGAGCAGATTGCCAAGAACACCCAGAGACAATTCTGGAGATTGGTTCCTCCCGCAGGTGATGATCTGCTCTACATCCACCCCGACCGAATCGTCCGGGCGGTTGGCTGGGACAGCGAGGAGTGGCCGGACGGCTTCCTCAAGCAGATGACGGCGGAGATGGGAACCGCCGGGCTCTCTCGCTCAATGTATCCATTTTACAGATTGACGGTAGTCGAGACAAGAACCGGAGAAATGGTCTATTACAATTCGTATGACCAAGAGGTATGG
>DAOVNC010000056.1 GCA_030630445.1 Kiritimatiellales bacterium
GGACCAGCAAGGCCGCGCAGAGGGCAAAAAGGGAGGGCACCACCCAAAACATGGCCTATCGCCCCCTCTTGGCTTCACCGAACCCGGTGGTGTTGAATATCGTACGGTCGAATGGAATGCCGCGCACGGCAATTTCCGCGACAAAGGTCGGGACGGCGCCGGTCGGGTGCAGCGCGCCTTGGACATTGCCGGCTTCATCAAGACCGGTCTGCTTGAAGTCGAAGAGGTCTTGCAGGGTGATGCAGTCCTGCTCCATGCCCGACACCTCGGTGATCTTGCTGACCTTGCGGGAGCCGTCGGAAAAGCGGGAGATCTGGCAGATGAGATGCACGGCCGAAGCCACCTGCTCGCGGATGGCGCGGATCGGCAGTTCCATGCCGGACATGAGCACCATGGTTTCCAGCCGGGCGAGCGCATCGCGCGGGGTATTGGCATGAATCGTGGTGAGCGATCCTTCGTGGCCGGTGTTCATGGCCTGGAGCATGTCGAGCGCCTCGGAGCCACGGCACTCGCCGACCACAATGCGGTCGGGGCGCATGCGCAGGGCGTTGCGCACGAGGTCGCGGATGGAGACCGCACCGCGCCCTTCGATATTGGCCGGGCGCGCTTCGAGGCGGACGATGTGCTCCTGCGTCAGCCGCAGCTCAGCGGCATCCTCGATGGTCAGGATGCGCTCGTCGTCCGGCAGATAGCTCGACAGCACGTTGAGCAGCGTCGTTTTCCCGGAGCCGGTTCCGCCTGAAACAATAATGTTCTTGCGCAGCACCACGCAGACCCGAAGGAACTCGGCAACCGCCGGTGTCAAGGTTCCGAAGTTGATCAGGTCCTGCACGGTGAAGGGCTCCTTGGAAAACTTGCGGATGGTGATGCACGGGCCAATGAGGGAAAGTGGGTGGATGACGGCATTCACGCGGGAGCCGTCGGCGAGGCGAGCGTCCACATAGGGCTGGCTTTCGTCGATGCGGCGGCCGATCGGGGAAACGATGCGCTCGATGATCAGGTTCACGGAGGCATCGTTGATGAAGTTGCAGTCGGTGAGTTCCAACTTGCCTGCGCGCTCCACATAAACCTGGCTAGGGCCATTCACCATGATTTCCGTCACGCTTTCGTCCGCCAGCAGATCCTCAAGCGGACCGAGGCCAACGGCCTCGTCGAAGATTTCCTTGGCGAGCCCGCGTGGTTCGAGGCCGGCGGGGAGGCGCACGCGGATTTCGGAAATAATCTCATCGAGCGTTTTTCTGATTTTGGTCTGGAGCTCGCTCTCCTGGAATTTGTTCATGCTGAGGCGCTTGAGGTCGAGCCGACCAACGAGTTCGGCATGGATCTGCTGCTTGATGGCCTGGCTGGCGGAAACGGCCCGGCTCTGCGGCTTGGGCTTGAAGACCTCCGGCGCGACTGGGGCTTCCTCCGGAGAGATTTCCCCTGCGGACTCGAACACCAGCGTGTAGTTCCCGATCTGGATGGGGGAGCCGGGGAAGATGCGCTGGCGGGTGGGGATCCGGTCGCCATGCACAAAAACGCCGGCACCCATTAGGTCTTCGATATACGACTCGTCCTCCATCAGCGTCAGGACGGCGTGCGCCTCCTCGACGCTGCCGTCGTCGAGCACGATGCGGCTGGAGGAGTCGGATCCGATCATGTAGGCGCCGTAGGAGGCGTCGATGGTGCGGAGTTCTCTGGAAGGATGGGTGATTTGAATCTGAAGCATGTCGTCCATCCGATGCTAGGGCTTGGGCTGGGTGACGCCGAGTCCTTTTTGACGCTTTTCGTTCAACTCCTGGAGTACCGCCTCGATGTAGTCGAAGTTGACGGAGGGCAGTTCGCCTTCGTAGTAGATGTCTTCCGGGTTGCGCAGGGAGAGGTAGAGCTTGCCGCGGGTCTGCTGGGCAAAGACCAGCAGTTCGGCCTCGCGCGGGGTAACCTCGAAGGTGATGGTGCTGTATCCGGTTTGCCGTCCGCGTTCCTTGGAGCGTTCCTGCCCGGCAATCTGCGTTCCCGTGGCAATCACAGTTACATTCTGCATCAGGGTCAGGGTCACGGATTCGACCTGCGCGGGGTTCGTGCGCGAGGGAAAGGTGAAGGTGCCCATGATATCGACCTTGTCGAGGGGCTGGACCAACCCGCTTACCGCGGGGGCGCCGGCGATGGAGAGGGAGACCGCGCGTTTGCCTTTTTCGATGATGCGCGAGAGCCCGCCGCGCGTCCGCCGCGGCATGTCGACTTGCGACCACAGCAGGATATCGCCGCGCCGGATGGGATAGATCAACCGCTTTCCGAGCACGGCGTCGAGATCGTCCGCAAAGAAAGCGTTGTTGCCCACCGCCGACTTGAATTCGTCGCGCAAGGCGAGGTCTTCGATCGCGAGAATGGTGGTGGCGGGAAGATCCCGCTTAGGCACGATCACCTTGACCTGCACGGCGTTCAGCCCCAGCCTTTCGCGTTCGCTTTGGAGATATCTCCAGTTCATGAAAAAGGCGAGTCCGGCAATCAGCAATGCCACGGCGAGTACGAGTTTGTTCTTCATAGAGTCCTCTCAATATCCGGGGAGGCTATCAAAGCCCGCCCCCGTTCACAAGCACAGTAACACGACGGAATCCATCCGGTTTGTTCGTTGCGAGAATGCAGCACATTTTTTCGTGCTTATGGAAAATCGCCATTCTGGAAAAGGCCCCTCCAGAGCGGTTCCGGGGCAGTGCGGGGCTCCATCCGTTGGCGGTGAGAACCCCGGCATAGAAGGTGTGGATTTGCTCGATGGAATCCGGCGTTTCAAGGGTTGCGCAAAAGGTTTTGGTCTCTTCGTCGAGGGTCGTTCCGCCCCTTTTGGCGCCGGGATATTCGGGGATCGGAAAGCGCGTTACCCCGGAACTCCGGGCCTCGGGGTAGAACAGGAAAACCATCTGGTTGGGCTGGCTATCGGGGGAAAGAACCAGGATGCGTGCCTCGCGGTCGGGCCATTTGGCCAGGCCGGTTGCGCCGTCCGGCGTCCGGTGCAGCACCACCGTGGCACCCTGCCGCTCGAACTGGCTCTTCAACTGCTCTTCCACCGGCTCGTGGAAACGGGCGGAATAGACATAGACCGCATTCCGCCGACCATTCACGCTCATGGTCGTGTGATAGGCGAACTCCCACGGCAGTCCCGCCGTATTCAACTGCCCGCCACGCACCCCGGCCGACCGGAAGACGCGCCCCGGGGAGACCCCCGGAACCAGACTGCCCAGCAACAGGGCCAACAGGATGGATTTCCAGCGCGTCATGGCATGACCTTGTCCCATGCGGGCATCCAGCCCGACTGCTCGATTTCGATGATGTCTCGCCCAAGAACGCGGCGCAGGAAGGGTACGACCTCGACGGGCTGCCGATCCTCGGCGTAGAACATTTCAAAGCTTTTCGACAGGTTGGCCAATCCGCGTTCCGACAGGTGGTAGTAGGGATCGGCGCGGCCATATTCATCCAGACGCACTTCCAGCGAGTAATAGTCCACCGCATACCGGAAACCTTTCCGCTTTTTGAAGAAATCGTCGTTCCCTTCCACCATGAAATCGTCGGCGGTATATTTCTTATCGTCCAGCCCAGGGTCGGTGGTCGGAAAAAAACCATACTCGCCCGTGTAGTCGGCCATCGGATCCACCATTTGTTCCGCGAGCAACCGACGCACATTGAAGTGCGCCTTGAAACTCTGGTTGGACACTATGGCGATCTGCTGAAGGCCAACGACCAGCAACATGATGCCGACAAGCCCGACGAGAAACTCAGCCATGGCCTGCCCTGCACGGGCATGGTGTTTTGAAAAGTTGCGTCTACGACCCACCGGTTGCTCCTCCTCCGGCCTTGCCCCAAATCTCGCTCGGCTCATCCTTGGATTTGCAGGGGTTGTTGTCGGGGTCGGCATAGGCCTGCTCCAGCCACAGCAACCCGGCTTGGAGATCCATCTCCTCCCACTGCGCCAGCAACTGGCAATAGCGGCAGTCCGGCCGGCATGCGACCGGGCCGAGTTCCAAGTAGTCCGCAAGGTGCTCGGTGACATGCTCGAAAAACTCCACCTCCACCACCTTGTCGCCAATGTCCGAATGGACCAGGCGGACCTCCCGGAAGGCGGGAAAGACAAAGCCGAAATAGTGCGGCGGCTCCCGCGCATCGTCCGTATCGAGATACCCGAAGGGCTTCGCCTTGGTTTTATAGGCTAGCTCGACCGTGGGGTTGTCCGAGCTTGCAAGAATACCCCGGGCGATTGGCACCGAAATCCCGAAACCCGCCTCCGCGCCCATGTAGTCGAAGTGCGGACGGACCTTCGCTCGGATGGGAAACCGTCGGCTCTTTGCGTCGGTTTCATCGTCGTAGAAAGCGGGGGCTGGCCACCTCTTCGTCCACGAGGAATCGTAGACATGCCACTGCACTTGACGCACGCGGGGGTGGTATAGCGAAAAAACATAGTCCGGATCCCCGTAGTCCTCAACCACATCCGTCGTCTCCATATAGTCGTAGAGCTCTTTAAGATAGTCGTCCGGATCGGGAATGGCCGAGGCGGGCATGCTCACTTCCCGCGTGCCGTCAGGCAACCGGATAAAGCCGGTGCTAAACTCATCGATCTTCAAATCGAGCATGTAGTTCTGCTTGAAATCCGTATTGAGCTTGGGCCAGCTTTCGAAACCGTCGTAGTTCTCCAACAGATAGCGGCGGTTATGGAAGTCGCACCAAAAGCCCATCGAGGCCTGGGCTATGGCGCCGTAGAACACTTGCTGCGCCAGCGGGTGGTCGGGCAGCCGAAGCGAATAGGAGCTGACGGCAACGCCGCCGTCGACGAGCTGGTCGAGCAGATCGGCATAGTCCTTGAAGGCATTGTCGTAGGGAGGGCGGCCAATTTGGTAGCGAATCTCCTCGGCCATCTCATGCAGGTCTTTCGCCAGCACGGGATCGTGGAAAGCCCCATTGTTGAACGCCGCCTGCTGAGCCACCGCAAAGGCGGCCAATGGGCCGACGAAGACCAAGCGATCCCGGAGACCGTGGAGATCTTCATACTCCCCGTAGTCCAAAAAGTCCTCGAACATGGGCTCGGGTTCCCCGCTGCTGAAGCCTCCGTTTCTGACCCACTCGTCGTGGGCCTCCCGGTATTCCGCATAGGCCGTCGTGATAAGCGCCACCTGGATCAGGTTGAGGTCGCCGATCATGTTCAACGTCTTGCCCTGCCAGCGCGCGGCCGCCAGCGCCGCGGAGTCGGCGGCCGTTCGAACACGGATCTTCGCCGAGACCACCCGGTGGAGATCAAAGTTCCAAATCACCACCAGCAGGCCAATCACCATCACCACCATGAGGAAGATGATGGCCTGTCCTGACTTGCGTGGCGGGGGGGGCGGCATCAGTTGTTTCTCAGGTAGAGCTTGGAATGGTCTTCAATGACGGCGGTGGCGGTGATCCGCATTCCGGGGTAGGCGCCCAAAACCCCCTGGCGGCGCGCATTCACGGGATCGAGGTAGCCAAAGAAAACGCGGGAAAAGGGAAAGACCATCGGAACGGTCTGCCCGATCTGGAGCGTAATCAAATCGTCGTTGTCGCTCTCGTATTCAATCTGGATTCCGGTCTCGATCTCCTGCCAGTTTTCATAATTTAGAATCGAATCGAAAAATGCGGTTCCGGCCATGTGGTAGGCCTCCTTGACGGCCACCTCGTAGGTGCCCAGTTCCGACACGGGCGCGTGGTCGCGGGCAATGGCATTGTCCCACAGCGAGCCGGTCGACCGGCCACTCGGGCGGTTCCCGCCAAATCCGGACGGGGTCGTGACGGGACCGGCCGCCGGGATGCTGGTGTAGTGGCTCACCTTGTACAGCATGAACTCGTTCAGCCCCACCGACGCCGCGCGCGCAGTGGAATAGGCCGTGTAGTTGACCACATTGCGCGACGCAACCAAATAGGAGGCCTGGAGAATCCCAAACAGGATCAAGCACAGCAACGCCATGACGAGACACGACTCCACCATCGCCGAGCCTTCCCGCCAACCCCGCCCGGCATCTGCGCCCGAAGGGTTAATCGCCCAGATCCTCAAGATAGGTTTTCGATGAACGCACGGCATCGCTTCCGGAGGAATCCCCTTCCAGCTCATCGATGGCGCCGCCCATCTTTTTCTTGATGGTATCCCCGAACATGCCAAAGATCACCAACGCGGCAACCGCAACAACCACCACGATAATGATATATTCGACCATCGCCTGACCTGCTTTTCTCTTTGGAACAGTCCTCATGCTTTCATCTCCTCAGGTTCACAAATTCTTGATCGTTATCCAATTCCCGCGCTATGAAATGCCGATGATATCCAACACGCGGTTTCCATACGCTCGGAACACATGGATCAACACCGCGCAGATCCCCACCAAAGCCAAGAACACACCCAACGCCACAACATACTCCAGCATCATCTGGCCGCGCTTCCGATCTGTGTTGTTTTTACGCTTCCTCTTCATGGCATCTTGACATAACGATTTCCAATGATCGGAAATTGTAGCGTATTTCCCAACGGTTGGAACCCAAAACACCGACTTTCCAGAACCGCTCCCACTTAGGGATAGACCACCCCCAACCCGGAAAGTTGGACAAAAATCTGGATTCTTCTCGGAAGTGCGTTCGAGTCTCACCGACTTCTTGGCCACGGCTCCGCGATCATGGATCGCGGCTACACCTGTAGGGCGGGGGGCCAAGACCCCGCCAGCACACGCACCGAAGCTGAACGGGAGGAAATGCAACGGATCTCAGCGAATCGGTTTTTTCCTGTTGCCTCTAAATTCTACGCAATCCACGCCACCGGAATTTTTCATTCGCATCAGGACATCCGCATAGACCCGGGAAACCCCTCTGACGAGCTCCTTTTTTATATAGTATACTATATAATATAGCTCAAAAATGGGTCTTTTAGGGGCAAAATATATCGTATACGATATAAAACCCTGCTCGTTAAAATGCCATAAAACCCATCCGCAACCGCACTCAATACGCGATTTTCAGGCGGTAGAAGCTGTTGGTCTTGCCGTCGGTGGAGATAGGGACGGTGACGACCTCGTAGTCGGCGAGCTCCGGGTGGTCTGCGGCCGTACCGCCGGTGACTAGCGACCAGACCGGATCAACCAGGGCGAGGGCGGTCTCGAGGATATAGTCGGACGGGTCGAGCGCGCGGCGGCGGTTGTAGAGATATTCAAACCCGGCGGGCACCGGCTCGAATAGCGGAACCATGCCCGGAACGAACCAGTGGGGCGAACCGCCGAGGGCGTAGGCCGCGTAATGGCTGTAGCCATCGCCGTTGCTATCGGTTTCCCAGTCGACGAGGGTCGGTTCGGCGTTTCCCAAGTTGCGGAGGTACCAGTGGGTGCTGTCGTTGTCGGCCAAGGTCTGGGCGGCGAGGTCTTCAATCTCGGATCCCGCGAGGGCGCGGGTGTAGATGCGCGGGTCATCGATGCTCCCGACAAAATAACGGCTCTGCACATCGCTTCCGATGCGGACATCGAGCGAGGCGGTGGTGCCGATCGTCTGGCTGGCGCTGCCGGCAAAGTTGGTCTCGAGCACGCCGTCGATATAGAGCTTGGCATCGAGAACGTCCGGACTCGCGTCGGCGGCGAAGGTGCAGGCGACATGGTGCCAGCTGCCGTTGTTGATCACCGTGGCGCCTTGGCGGTAGCCGCCCGTCACTTCGATGCGGAGATTGCCGCCTTGAACCAGGAAGGTCCATTTCTTGTCGTTGGCGTTCGGTCCCCACGCGATGACCGGATGCGAGCTGGTTCCGGTGGTCTTGATCCAGGCGCTCACCGTCCGTTCATCCGTGCCGAGGATGCCTTTGTACCCGTCGATCGAAAGGTGGTCGTTGCTACCGTCGAACACCACGGCGTTGCCGAATTTTCCGCCGACCCACTGGGCCGGATCGCTATCGAAACCAACCAGAGAGGCCGGCTTGACCCCACCGGCCTCGGTGGCGATGGTGCCGGAAGTTTCATCGAGCGGATACCAGTAGTCGGAGCCAGCGGCGGCGACATCGACGGTGACGGTGGCGCTATCACTGTCCTGCCCGTCGCTGATCGTGTAGACGAACTGATCGGTTCCGAAAAAACCTTGGTTCGGGGTGTAGCGGATCTTGGCAGACTCGATAACCGCCACACCGGCGAGCGGGCTGCCGGGGTCGGTGATGGTGAGCGGGCCGGGGGTGCCGTCGTCGATGTCGTTGGCCAGCACGTCGATGAGGACGGAGGCACCGGGTCCGGTGGTGCTGCCGATGGTGGATGCAGAGTCGTCGTTGGCGACCGGCGGCCCGGGCGGAAGTACGCCTTCGATCAAGAGGGCTGAGTCGGGCACAGGCTGCATGGAGATGCCGGGGCCGGAATACTGCAAGGTGAGGTCGTGGCTGCCGGTGGCGTGCTTGTAGAGCACGCGGATCGGGTGCAGCCCGGCCTTCAGGCGCATCGTTCCGCTCTTGGACGCGCCGGTGT
This sequence comes from Kiritimatiellales bacterium, assembly GCA_030630445.1. GTDB lineage: Bacteria > Verrucomicrobiota > Kiritimatiellia > Kiritimatiellales > Pontiellaceae > Pontiella. The sequence continues at coordinate 8,460 of DAOVNC010000056.1, forward strand.
GGTGGAAGTCATCGTCGATGATGTGCGCATCGTGGATCCAGAGCATGCCGCCGGAGGTGTTGCCCCCCACCGTCGAGTCGGTGGTCATGCTGAAGGTGTAGGTACCGTCGGTGGGTACGCGGATGTAGCCGGTGAACTCCAGCGCAATATTGTCGTCCTGCGTGCGCTTGGTCAGGTCAAGCCCGGTGCATTCGCCGCTGGCGACCGGAACGAGATAGTCGGTTTCCGGCACCCAGTCCCAGGAGCCGGTGAAGGCTTTGTAGTTAAGGCCGCTAACCGCGGGGATGGAGACGTCGGGGACGTTTTCGCTGGAATAGGGACGGGAGTAGTCGCCGTCGATGCGCACTTGCAGCACCTTGTCCTTCATCTTCTGCTGCAGGGCGGTGCGGGATGCCGCAAGGTCGGTGACCTCGCCGGGGTCGGCGTCGACATCGTAGATTTGGAAGTTGGTGGCATGGCTGCTGATTCCCGTCCGGATCCCCTTGTAGCGCTTGCCGTCGGTGTCGTCCATGAAGATCACCTGCATCTCGCCGCGGGTTTCGCCGCCGTGGTTGGGGAAGTCCGTGTAGGTGGGTGTCGAGCCGCTGACGCTGTATTCAAAGTAGAGGTAGCCCTTGTCGAGCTGGGTTCCGGTGCCGGTGAGCTCGGGCAGCAGGGAGACCCCGCTGCTCCATGCGGGCGGGGTTGCCCCGGCGGCATCGACGATCGTGGGCATCCAGTCCCAGAAGGCGGACGGACGGATGGAATTCAAGCCGGAGGTTGCGGCGTTGTTGTCGCCGATTTTCCCCGGCCACCAAGCGAAGGTCGGTTCGCGGAAACCGGCTTCCCAATAATCGCGCTTGATGCCTTCCATGTCGGCGTAGGAGTCGAAGCTGCGCGGATCCTGCGCAATGGATCCGCCGGAGCCAGATTCGTTGTGAGGGCCGTTGTCCGAGGTGAAGACCACCAGCGTGTTGTCGTCGATCCCGAGATCGCGCAGGGTTTGCAGGATGTCGTCGACGCCATCGTCGATCCGCCGCACCATGGTGGCATGGTATTTGGCGGACGTGCCAAGGGAGGTGTAGTCCGGGTGGATCCAACTATTGTTGATTCCCGAGTTCGTGTTCAGCGGCCAAGTGAGACCGCCGCCCGTGCCGCGACCGGCCGGGTAGGCTTGCGTCGGCACCTGGAGCTTTGCGTGCGGGGTTTCGTAGGCGAGGTAGATAAAGAAGGGGGTTTCAGGATTACTGGCCTGCCGGTCCTGAATGATTTGCTTGGTCTTGGCGGTCCAGAGGTCTGCGGTGTAGGCATGGTCGAGGCCGCTGGTGACGGGCGTGGTCTGTTCGACGACCGTCCCGCCGTTGAGCGGGTAGTGCTGGTGTCCGTGGATGTGCTTGATATACCCGTAGAAATAGTCGAAACCACGATTGTTGGGACGGCCATCGCTGGTAGGCGTAGTTCCGCCAACCCCCCATTTTCCGACACAGGCGGTGTAGTATCCAGCCTGCTGCATCAGGGTACCGATAGTGTGGTTGTCGGCGATGATCTTGTCGAACGAGTTGTTGCGGATATTGGCGTGGCCCTGATCGAGGCCCTGGATCAGCGAACCGCGGGCGGGGGCGCAGACGGGGGCGCTGGTATAGTGGCGGGTCAGCGCGACGCCTTCCGCCGCCATGCGGTCGATGCCGGGGGTATGGATGAAGGCTTCCTCGGTGCCGTTGATGACGCCGTCCCCGGCAACACCCCCGCCCGCGCCGTTGTCGCGGGTGTGCTGGAACAGGTTGTAGATGTCCCCGTAGCCGAGGTCGTCGCACATGATGAGAATAACGTTGGGTTGCCCGGAATCAGGAGGGGTATCTGCCGCCAACGCCGCGATTTCAACATCGCTCAACGCGTGGTTGTAGAGGCGCACATCATCCAGATTGCCCTTGAAGTCGCGGCCAACATCCTGATAGCCGTCGCCCATGCGAAGCGGACCGGTGCCGGTTGCGATGGCCGTGGTGCTGAGGGAGAATGTTCCAACGTAGGATCCGTCAATGTAGTATTCCACGTCGGCCACGGTGGCCCCGTCCGAGGGGACGACCACGGCCAGGTGGTGCCAGGTGCCATCCGCAATATCGCTGCTGGTGGTGGAACCACCGCCCTGAACCTCAAGTCGAAGGGCGTTGCCATCAAGACGAATGTCGAAGCGGTTGCCTGCACCCAATCCGGAACCCAGGGAGATCATGGTGGAATTGGCATCGCCCACATCTCCGGCGGCGGCCTTTACCCAAAAGGCAACCGTGCGGGTGTCGGTGGCCCATGTAAACGTGTCGCCGCCTACTGCGCCGTCGTTGCCCGCGGTATCGGGACTGGGCGTGCCCGAGAGAGAGAGGGATCCCGCACCGACTTGGGATGTGGCGGAAATAGAGGCTGCGCTCCCCAAGGTGGCTGCGGCGCCTGCAGAGGCGGAGCCGTCCGTATCGAATGTATAATGGGCAACGAGTGCACCGTGACTGGTTACTGCTGCGACCGCGAGAGCGGCAATCGCTAGAATTTGTTTTTTCATCATGGTGTACTCCGTGTGCTTGCCTACTGGCTCAATAAAAAACTTGTTTTGATTTGAAGAGCGAAAAGACCGGAAAAACCCGGTCTTTTCGGGGCAGGTTGCCCTGCCCTATCCTTTGGATGGATTAGACCATCAGCTTGCGACGGATGAACAGGATTCCTCCACCAAACAACGCAACCATGCCCAGGGTGGCCGGTTCCGGAATGGCTGTGCCCGGAGTGGCAAACAGTGTTGCAACATCTGTCGAATCCAGTGCCGTGTTATAGATCTGGACATCATCAATGAGGCCATCGGTCCAGCGTGCGGTTGTGTTGCCGTCGAATGCCTGACGAATACCGGTACCAATCACCATATCCTCCGTGAGGATGGTATTAACCGTACCCGGGGCTTCGGAGCCATACCCATTCCCGTCCAGATAGTATGCCATGGTTGTGCCGTCCCATGTCGACACCAGGTGATGCCATCCGCCATCGGTAATTGTTGTCCCCGTATCGCTGGTACTCGCACCGGCATTGAGTTCCACCCGCATCTCGGTGGTACCGTTCAGCCCAAAATCATAACGAACCCGGACACCAAGTCCGGTATCACCCATCCCAAGGAAAATAGTATTGTTCGCTTGGTTGACCGAGGTCTTGACCCAGAGTGAGATGGTTCTGGAATCAGAACCGCCGATACCTTTGTAGCCCACGGTGGTCGCATAATCATCGATACCATCTAGGTTTAGGGCACCGTTGGCGATTCCGCCGGCAACAACGGCAGCACCGCCGACCAGCGTCGCATCCGTCCCCACAGCAGCAGTGCCGTCCACATCGAAGGTTAAGTGAGACACAAGTGCGGCTTGGCTCGCTACGGTTGCTGCGACCGCGAATCCCGCGATCATTAATAGTTTATTCTTCATGCTGTTGTTCTCCTTATGTTTTTACCTTGGCAGCACCACCATGGTGCTGCCCAAAATTTATGTTTCAATCCTGCGATTACGGTTGCTCCGAGATGACCCGATAGAAGGTTTGGTCCGGACCGATGGTGTTGGTGACGGTGATGGTTCCGCCGTCTCCGAGAAGCCCGGTCATAAACGTCTGCCAGTCTGAAATAATCAGGTTGGAGTTGGTTTCCACGCCGTAGGGCTTTCCGGCTTCGCCGGTCCACGAAAGCACCATCCCGGTGCCGCCAACGACGGGGCCGGAGATCGAGAGGTCTGCAACCTGCTCGCCCGGATCCTGAACAATCGTGGCCAGGGCAAGGATTTCCTCGGCACTCAATTCCGTTTCATACAGGCGCACATCGTCCAGGGAGCCCTTGAAGTCGCGGGTGAGGCCGTGATAGCTATCGCCCATGCGCAGGGGGCCGGTACCGGTGTCGACATTTTGGGCATCCGCGAAGTTCCCCACGTATAGCCCGTCGATGTAGTATGAGACGTCGCTCACCGTTGCCCCATCGAAAGGAACCACCACGGCAACGTGGTGCCAGGCGCCATCAACAAGGTTCGTGCTCGTGGTGGTGCTGCCGCCAGCCTGGACTTCAAGCCGGAGGGCGTCGCCATCGAGACGGATATCGAAGCGGTCGCCTCCACCCGTTCCGGCACCCACCGAGATCCGCGCGGGCCAGACATCCCCAGTGTGTCCAGCCGCAGCCTTCCTCCAGAAC